>DQBD01000221.1:2623-5099 GCA_003526065.1 Gammaproteobacteria bacterium
GTCGGCGTGCTGGAAGCGTTGCTGATCCTGGCCGCGGCGCATGCGGTGTCCATCGTCACCAGCCTGTCGGTGGCGGCCATCGCCACCAACCTGCGCGTCAAGGGCGGCGGTGACTACTACCTGATCTCGCGCACGCTGGGTCTGGGCTTCGGCGGTGCCATCGGCCTGGTGCTGTTCCTGGCTCAGGCGGTGGCGATCGGCTTCTACTGCATCGGTTTCGCCGAGGCGGTGGCGCGGATACTGGAGCTGAACGGCGTGTGGGCCGGCCGCGTCATCGGCGCACTGGCCGTCACCGGCCTGTTCGGGCTGGCCTGGGCCGGTGCGGACGTGGCCACGCGTTTCCAGTTCGTGGTCATGGCCCTGCTGGTGACGGCGCTCACGTCCTTCGTGCTGGGCGCCCTGCCGGTATGGGACGACGCGGTGCTGCGCGACAACCTGGCCGGTCCGCCGGCCCCGCTGCCGTTCTGGGTGGTGTTCGCCGTGTTCTTCCCGGCGGTGACCGGCTTCACCCAGGGCGTGAGCATGTCCGGTGACCTGCGCGACGCGGCGCGCAGCATTCCGCGCGGCACCTTTGCCGCGGTGGGCGTGTCGATGGTGGTGTACTTCGCCGCCGCGTTGCTGTTCGGTGGTGCGGCCGCCAATGCCGACCTGGCGCAGGACGGCTTTGCCATGCGCCGGCTGTCGCAGTGGCCGCTGGCCTTCGATGCCGGCGTGATCGCCGCTACGCTGTCCTCGGCGCTGGCCTCGTTTCTGGGGGGGCCGCGCATCCTGCAGGCCATGGCGCGTGACCAGGTGCTGCCGGTGCTGCAACCGTTCGCCGCCGGCAGCGGCCCCACCGCCAACCCGCGCCGGGCGGTGCTGCTGGCCGGTGCCATTGCCCTCAGCGTGGTGCTCGCCGGCAGCCTGAATGCGGTGGCGGCGCTGGTGTCGATGTGGTTCCTGCTGTCCTACGGCCTGCTCAACTACGCCACCTGGTACGAGGCGCAGGCGGCCAGCCCGGCGTTTCGGCCGAGCTTTCGCCTGTTCAGCCGGCGCGTGAGCCTGGCCGGCGCAATCGGCTGCCTGGCGGTCATGGCCGCCCTGAACCTGCCGGCGGCCCTGGGCGCCGCGGCAGTGGTGTTCGCCGTCTATCACTATGTGCGGCTGCGGGCGGTGCCGGCGCGCTGGGCCGACAGCCGGCGCTCGTTCCACCTGCAGCGGGTGCGCGAGCATCTGCTGTCGGCCGACGCCGAGCCATCGCGGGCGCGGGACTGGCGCCCGCAGCTGCTGGTGTTTTCCGACGACCGCGAACGCCGCGCGCGGCTGCTGCAGTTCGCGCAGTCGGTGGAAGGCGGCGCCGGCCTGGTGTCGGTGGTGCGGGTGCTGGAAACGCACGGTCCGCAGGCCATTGACCAGCGCGCGCAGGTCGAGGAGTCACTGCGCGAGGAACTCAAGGACTCGGGCAGCGCCGCCTTTCCGCTGGTGGTCAGTACCGGCAATCTCGACGAGGCCATCGGCATCATCGTGCAAAGTGCCGGCATCGGTCCGCTGCGCGTGAACACCGCGGTGGTCAACTGGATGAAGGATTCGACGTTGTTGCGCTCGCTGGCCACGGCGCGTTTCGGCGGCAATCTGCGCACCGCGTTTCGCCTCGGCTGCAACCTGCTGATGCTGGATGCCGAGGACGCGGAATGGCGGGCGCTGGAGGCGCAGCCACCGGCGCAGCGGCGCATCGACATCTGGTGGTCGCCCGGCGCCACCGGTGACCTGATGCTCTTGCTGGCGCACCTGATGCTGCGCAGTGAGTCATGGGACGGGGCCGCCCTGCGCGTGCTGGCCGCACCGTCGGAGCAAGACGATGTGGCGGTGTTGGCGCAATCGATCGAGGATCACCTCCGCGAGGTGCGCATCAACGCCCAGGTTCATCTGGCCGAGCCCGGTGAGCCGCAGGCGCTGTACGACCTGTCGCAGGACGCGTCGCTCGTGTTTGCGCCGTTTTCGATACACGGGGGACGTTTCTATGACGGCGAGGGTCACGAGATTGATGCGCGTCTCAAGCAGTTGCCGGTGACCGTGCTGGTCCTGGCGGCGCAGGATGTGGCGCTGGAATCCGACCCGGACCAGCCGGCTGAGGGCGACGGGTCGGCCGAGGATCCGGTGCCCGCGGCGCCGTCCCCAGACGGCGCCGACCGAAGCGAGCGGTGATGTGATGCTGACCTGGCAGGACGGCTGGCCGGTAAAGACCCGCGAGTTGCACAACCATCATTTCGATTCGACGGCCTGGAACGACTTCGCCTTTCGCGACGACGACATTGTCATTGCCACCTACGCCAAGGCCGGCACCACCTGGACGCAGCAGATCGTGGGCCAGCTGGTGTTCGCCGGCGCCCGGGACGTGCCGGTGCACGACCTCTCGCCGTGGCTCGACCTGCGCGTGCCGCCGGCGCCGCAAAAGCACGCCCTGCTGGCGGCACAGACCCACAGGCGGTTCATCAAG
>DQBD01000257.1 GCA_003526065.1 Gammaproteobacteria bacterium
GTTGCGGGGGCAGCGCCGGACTGGTTCGGATCCGCAAGAGATCCTGAACGCACCGGCTTCCCGTTTCATCCCGTGGGCGGAACGCCCGTGGGACACCTGAAGCGGACTTCATCATAAGCGCGGGCCGGCCGGCGGAGCAAGGCTCGGGCGCAAAGTCCACTGGAGGGGCGGGCACATCGAAGCGCGCGTATCCGGGGTGAAACCCCGGCCCCATCCCAGGGCATGATCGTCTTGAGATTGGCGGGAAGCTGTGACCATGAACGCTGCAACCGGATTCGCCCAAATGCCCGCGCCGCCGTACTACGCCGTGATCTTTTCCTCGCAGCGCACGGAAGGGGATCACGGCTACGGGGAGATGGCCGAGAGGATGACCCGGCTGGCGGCGCGCCGGCCGGGTTTTCTCGGTATTGACAGCGTGCGCGGCACCGATGGTTTCGGCATCACGGTTTCCTATTGGGCATCCACCGAGGCCATCGCGGCCTGGAAGGCGGATGTGGATCATCGTGCCGCCCAAGCGCGTGGTATGCGCATTATGCGGTCAGGATCGCTCGGGTCGAGCGGGCGCACGCCAATCCGGCGCCGTGACGGGCGCCGGCTTCGTGCCGCAGATGATCAGAACTTGAGCGTGGCCGCAGCGTAGATCGTCCGGCCCAGGCCCGGCACGGCGATGCCCCAGGGAATGCTGTTGATGCCCATGGTGGTGCCCTGTCCGACATAAGCGCCGCCGGTGGGCAGGTCGTAAAGCGTGTCGAACAGGTTCTCGACACCAAAATCGAAGCGCACCTGCTGGCGTTCATAGCCGCCCCGCAAATTGAGCAGGGCATAGCCGGCGGTTTCGATCTCGTTGCGCACATCCGACAGATCGTCCTTGGCATCGACCATCACGACTTCTACGGCGTTATCCCAGGGGCCCTGCGCGTGGGTGAGGGCGACCTTGGCGTGGAGCGGCATGATGTTGTAGAGCCCGTCATCGGTGTCGCGATTCTCGCCCTTGGTGTAGTTCACCAGCCCCTTGACCCCGAAGGCGCCCAGGGCTGTGTCGGCCAGCGGCAGATACCCGGACAGGTCGACGCCGTAGAGCACCGCTGTCTCGTTGACATATTCGAGGACCACGAACTGATCGCGCGCCATGTCGTTGGCAGGTCCCGCACACAACGCGTTCATCATCATGCCGCTTCCGGCGCAGCGCTGCGCGTCGATGTAATCGGTGACGTAGGTATAGAAGGGCGTGACCTTGAGCCCGCGCGCATGGTCGGCGCTGTGCCAGTCGAAACTGGCCGAGACCGTGTGCGCCGTTTCCGGATCGAGATCCGGATTGCCCACATAGCCGTTTCCGTCACCCACGAAGTTGTTCATGATGGCCGCCATGGCGTTCTGCGACCAGGCATAGCGCTCGTAGAGGTTCGGCGAGCGGGTCTTCATGGCGTAACCGAACTCGAGATCCATGGTCGGATCGATCCGATAGCGCGCCAGCGCGGCCAGATCGATGTTGTCGTCGTTGCGTTCGCGATCCTCGGCATTGAAGGCAGCCGCCGACTGCGCATAGCCGGCGGACATGTCGTTGTAGCCCTGCACCGGTCCCGTATCGGTCGTGACACGCTCGTAGCGCCCGCCGAGGAGCGTGCTCCACTGGGCATCAATGGCGCGTTCCCACTCGGCGAACACGGCCATCCGGTCCCGCTGGCCATCGTTGATGTTCCAGAAGATGTTCGGCGCCATGCCGCCGAAGGTGGCCGGCTCACCGTCGGCATTGAGCATACCGGTCAGATCCGCTGGCGAGGGCGGCCACCAGTCATCCAGGCGGTAACGTTGGTATTCCCCGCCCAGTCGCAGGATGTCGGCCTCGCTGAGATCGATGCTCCCCATCAGCCGGGCGCCGATGTTCTGGCTCTCGGTTTCCATCGGCATGCCCGGAGCCACGATGCCGGGCGCAGCGCCGTAGATAAACTGCTTGTCATCGCCGAAGTCCATCTTGTGATCGACGTCTTCATAGTAGGCGCGCGCATCCAGCCGGCCCCATTGATAGCGATTCCGGTAGCGCAGGTTGAAGCGATATTCGGTGTTGTCCACCATGTCCATGCGCTGGTTGGGGTAGTTCTGCTCAGGGATGTCCTGATAGCCGGCCCGGGCCTCGATCAGTTGCTCGCCATCCTTGAAGGCCAGGCCAAGCTGGTGGCTGTGCACCTCGTAGGCGGTGGAGCCGACCTCATCGCGCGGCAGGTCCTGACCGGGGCGGCCGGTGGCGGTGAAATTCTTGAAGTCCCCCCCGGCCTCGTAGTTGTCGGACTGGGCGTAGGCGCCGTCATAGCGCAGGCTGATGTTTTCACTCGCCTGGGTCACGGACACATGGCCGCGATAGGCATCGCCGTTGCTGCGATAGCCGCCGCCGATCTCGCCCTTGGTCAGGCGCTGCGCACCGTCCTTGGCGAATTCCGGCGCGGCCGACTCGACGGCGATGGTGCCGCCGATGGCGTCGCCGCCGACGCTCACCGGCGTGAGGCCGGCCCAGACCTTGATCGATTCGACCTGGGCCGGATCGAGATACGACAATGGCGGATTCATGTGATTCGGACAGGCCGAGATCAGGCTCATGCCGTCCACCAGGATGCGCAGCCGGTCGTCCGCCAGCCCATGCAAGCTGAGCAGGCTCGAGATACCGCCGGCGGCATTGACTGCGACACCGGGTGCATCGGCCAGCAAGCGGGCCGTATCGCTGGTGGCCGCACGCCGAGCGGCGAGATCCTGCTCACGGACCGGACTGCCGCCGAAAGCTTCCAGGGCTTCCGCTTCCCCGGTGACGGTGACGGGTGGAAGTTTCTGCGCCGTTTCGGCGCCCGCGATCAGGGGCGCGAGCAGCATCAGAACGGTGACCGGAACCGGGCCGGGACGCAGGCTTGTCGTGGGTTGGCGGCGTGCCATCAAAATCACCTCTCAAATCGGGCTTGAGCGCGAGCCGGTGAACCGGCCGCGCAGGCGCGTCGTGAGCCGCCGGGTGGCGAATCGAGCGCATTTGTTTTCAATGACGGAAGACAGCGCGGAACAACGGCCCCTTCTCGGATGGCGTCACAGCGCCTTCGGGCACGGTCGTGCCATGAGGGAACTCTGCCCCGATAGTAGAAACTCGGGTTTTCTTTGGGAATGCGGCAAATCGTCGCGGGGTCGTCCTGACGGGCGGGATGGTGCGCGACCGCAGACGGCTTGGCCGGCCCCGGATTGACAGCGGTTCAGCGGCGGCGTCATTCGAGGGGATATTCGTTCCAGGCCGATTCGGGTGGATCCTCCGAAACGCTGGCAGCAACGCTCAAGGCGCGTTGCCAGGCGGCATGGTCGAAGACGATGCGCTGCTCATCGAAATAGGCCTGGGCATTGGCCAGGACATCCTCCAGAACCGCCAGCACATAGCGTAGGGCCAGCGGCGAGTGCGCGAGATGCGCCGGAATCGCCACCTGAAAGCGCAGCACCGGATCGTCGTCATGGTAGCCGCCCATGCGCATGCCCATGAAATCCGGCTGCCAATCCTCCGAGGCGGGCATGAAGGTCACCTCCAGACCCGGGCCGGGTGGCAACAGGGCGCGCTGGCGGGCAAGGGCGGCAGCCGTGCGGGTGATCGCCTTGTCAATGGGCGACTTTTCCAGCGTATCGGACTTGTTGATGCTGATGAAAATCGAGCTCATGCGGAATCTCCCCGCGCTTCAGGCGACCTGTGGCCGTTTGGGTCGCAACAGGAAATAGGCGTTCTGGGTCGCGGCCATGTCGAAGGCGGTGAATCCATCCTGATTGCAGCGCCCGGGATCGGCGCCGGCTTCCAGCAACAGCCGCACCATGCGGTCGCGCCCTGCCGAAGCGGCGTACATCAGCGCGGTATCGCCGGTTGGATTGGCGTGGTCGACGTCGAAGCCCCGTTCGATCAGGTGCAGCGCACAGAGCGGGCTGTCGGCGAAGCAGGCCAGCCATAACGCGGTCGTGCCGTCCACGGTGACCGCATTGTGGCTGGCGCCGGCCTCGAGCAGGGCGTGGACATGGGCCGCATGGCCGATCCGGCAGGCCTGGAGCAGGGCGGTCATGCCGTTGGCTGTGGCGCGTTCCAGATCCTCGGTGTCGAAGCCCTGATCGAGCAGCCAGGCGCGCAGGGCCGCCGAAAGCCGGAGGACGCCGGCGCTGCGTCGGGAGCGCGGTATGCGCCAGGCGGCGTAGCCGCCCCGCAGGCTGTGGACCGCCGTGAACCCCAGATGGTTGAGCAGCTGCGCGATCTGCTCGCTGGCGCCGGTGGCGTCGTCATAGACCACGATGGGGACATCACCGGGCCATTCCCGGCGCATACGGCCGAGCAGGCTCCGGGTAAAGTGCCGGGCACCGGGCAGATGTCCCGCCGCATAGGCGCGCGATGAGCGCACATCGATGATGCGCGTGCGCGGGTCCTGCAGCAGCCGCTGCAAGTCCTGCCCGTCGATCGGCAGAAACTCGGTCATGGCGCGCGGCGTTCAGAGGTCATCGGCCAGGACCTCCAGCGCGATGAGCTGCTCGCGCAGCGCCATGTGCGCGTAGAATCCGGCACGCGCCTGATAGGCCGGATCGCCATAGAGCGCCTCCAGCGCGCTTTCATCGTCCGGATGCACGCGGCACGATTGCAGGGGCTCGGCCAAGGCGGCCAGATGCGCGTGCAGAACGTTCACCGGTTCGCGCTGGTAGTGCCCCGGCTCGAGCAGCGCATCGGCGCGATACAGCGGTGTGTCCCAGCCATGCTGCGCGGCGAGGTCGGCGATCCACTGCGGCGGCGCATCCGAATCCACCCCAGCGGCCGCCAGCAGTTCGCCCGGCGTGGCCACCGCGTAGATCTGCTGGCCGACCCCGGTACGCCGAGCCTGAATCTTGCCGATCAGATCGTCTTCATCGAAGGCGAACCAGGCCTGCGGACGGCCGTCCCACGGCACCTCCACGACATGAATCATGGCGTCGCGTTCCCGGCCGGGGCGGCGTGCTCATTCATCGATGCGCAACCGCAGAATGTCGTCCGCCGCGTGGCGGATGCGCTCGGAGATGGCCATGGGGCTTGCTTCGTAGACGGCGCGGGCCGCGTCCAGCGCTGCCTGGGCGCGGGCGGCTTCCTCGCGCGTGAGCGGGATGCGGCCCGCCATGTGGGTGGCCTCGGGTGCGGCCTGCCAGATGGCCATGCGGTTGGGATGTTGACGCACATCGACCAGTGCATCGGTCTCACGGCGCCCATCCAGGCAGAGGAAGCGGCCGATGACCTCGACCCGCCGACCGTCCTGGGTGTGCCGGATGAGCACCGGCGTTTCCGCCGCGTCGCCCGCCTGGAAGTCCGATTGTTCCTGTGCCATCACGCCACCCCCGCTTCGGTTGGCGTCTGCGCCTTGATGCTGAGCGCATGCACCTCGGCCGGCATCATCGCGGCCACGGCGTCGTACACCAGGCGATGGCGGCCGATGACCGACACGCCGTCAAAGCGCTGCGACACCACCCGGATCAGGTAGTGCCCCGCGCCATTGGCCTGGGGGTCGTGGCCATGCGCCTCGGTGTGATCGATGATGTCGAGCGCTGCGGGATCCAGTGCCGCTTCCAGACGGGCCCGCAAGCGGTCCACTCGTTCCTGTGCAATCCCCATAGGATGTTCTCCACGCAATCAGCCGGCCGAACCGGCGACCGGCAGCGGCCGTGTCGCTTCGCTGCAGGTGATGCAATGCACACGCCAACGGCGCGCAGCGCGCGTCAAGCGCGGCAAATCCCCGGTTTGCGGGCCATGATCGCCTTGGCGTCGACGCCGTGGGTGTCGGGTTTGTCGCACATGCGACACGACAGGAATCACACCTGAGGCGCGGGGGTTGCCCGAAAACCCGTTGACGCCGCCGACTGGCGTGATCTGGAGCTCAACTTGCATGAGGCCCCCGCGGCGTTTCGGGAGCGGCGGCGGTATGAGCCCGGTGCTCACCAGGGCTATAGTGAGCAATGATATTTTCGGCAACGCACGGCGCGACTGGTTCGACGACATGGCTTCATCTCCCCACATTCGCTACGGCAGTCTCGATGGGCTGCGTCTTTCAACCGGTTTCGCCCGGCTGCCTGCGGCGTTTCACACCCGGCTGCCGCCGACGCCCTTGCCGGAACCCTATCTCGTCGCCGGCAGCGTTGATGCCGCGGCTCTGCTGGGTCTGGATCCGGCGCTGATCGATCACCCCGATTTCCCAGCGCTGTTCGCCGGCAACCGCCTTCCCGAAGGGGCCGAGCCGCTGGCGGCGGGCTATTCGGGGCATCAGTTCGGCGTCGCAGCACGGCGCGGCCGTCG
>DQBD01000271.1:0-348 GCA_003526065.1 Gammaproteobacteria bacterium
CGCTCTTCCGATCTGTGGTGCCGCCGCGCACGCTGGCGCGCTGGCCGGCGCTGCGCCGGCTGGGGGATCGGCCGGTCGGCGAGTTGGTGTTTGCCGTCCCCGGCACGTGCCGGCAGCAGGTGGAGTTGGCGGTGGCGCCGGCCGCCCAGGCGCCGGCGCGGGTTTCGCGGCGCAGTGTGATTGCCTTGCCGGGCTGCGTCCTGCTGGTGGAGGAGCATTTCTTGCCGGCGGCACTGTCCCTGGGAGCGCCGCCGTGTCACTGATCGGTCGCCTGCGTCTGTACGCCGAGTTGACGCGCCTGCACCGGCCCATCGGCATCCTGCTGTTGCTGTGGCCGACCTGGTGGGC
>DQBD01000271.1:570-10176 GCA_003526065.1 Gammaproteobacteria bacterium
TGGCCGACCTGGTGGGCGCTGTGGCTGGCCAGCGGTGGCCTGCCGGACTGGCGCCTGCTGGCGGTGTTCACCGCCGGCGTGGTGAGCATGCGCTCGGCCGGCTGCGCCATCAACGATTACCTGGACCGTGATTTCGACCGCCACGTGGCGCGCACGCGCCAGCGTCCGCTGGCGCGCGGCGCGTTGCGCCCGGTCGAAGCGCTGGGTGTGTGCGTGGCGTTGCTGGTGGTGTCGTTGGCGCTGGTGCTGACCTTGAACCGGCGCACCCAGGAACTGGCGGTCATCGGTGCCCTGCTGGCGCTGACCTATCCGCTCGGCAAGCGCCTGACGCACCTGCCGCAGGTGTATCTGGGGCTGGCCTTTGGCTGGGGCATTCCCATGGCGTTCGCCGCGGTGCAGGACAAGGTGCCGCCCATTGCCTGGCTGCTGCTGATTGCCAACGTGTTCTGGACCGTGGCGTACGACACCTTCTACGCCATGGCGGACCGTGCCGACGATGTGCGGATCGGTGTCAAGTCGACGGCCATCCTGTTCGGCGATGACGACCGGCTGATCATCGGCGTGTTGCAGGCCAGCGCCCTGGCCACGCTGGCGCTGGTCGGCTGGCAGGCGCGGTTGGGTGTGTGGTTCTTTGCCGGGCTCGGGCTGGCGGCGCTGACCGCCGCGCATCACCAGTACCTGGCACGCCACCGGGAACCGGCGGCCTGCTTTCGCGCCTTTCTGGCCAACAACTGGTTCGGTGCCGCGGTGTTCGCCGGCATCGCCGTGCACTACGGAGTGTCGATGTGAGTCGTGATCTGCGGGCCTTCATCAGTCGCCTGGAGTCCCTGGGCGAACTGAAGCGGATCACGGTGCCGGTCGACCCGCGCCTTGAAATGACCGAGGTGTGCGACCGGGTGCTGCGGGCGGGTGGGCCGGCCCTGCTGTTCGAGCGGCCGACCGGCCACCGTCTGCCGCTGCTGGCCAACCTGTTCGGTACCGTGCGGCGGGTGGCGCTGGGCTTGGGGCGCGAGACGCCGCAGGATCTGCGCGAGCTGGGTGAGCAGCTGGCCCTGCTGCGCGAGCCACAGCCGCCGCACGGCCTGCGCGAGGCGTGGCAGCAACTGCCAATCTATCGCCAGGCGCTGGCGATGCGCCCGCGCCGGGTGGGCAGCGGGCCGTGTCAGGATCAGGTCGTCGAGGGCGACGAGGTGGACCTGTCGCAGCTGCCGATCCAGACCTGCTGGCCGGACGACGCGGCGCCGCTGCTCAGCTGGGGGCTGGTGGTCACCCGCGGTCCGGACGGTGGGCGGCAGAACCTGGGGGTCTACCGTCAGCAGTTGCTGGGGCGCAATCGATTGATCATGCGCTGGCTGGCGCACCGTGGCGGGGCACTGGATTTTCAGGCCTGGCAGGCGGCGCGGCCGGGCGAGCCGTTTCCGGTGGCGGTGGTGATCGGCGCCGATCCGGCGACGCTGCTGGCAGCGGTGATGCCGATTCCCGACGCGCTGTCGGAGTACCAGTTTGCGGGGCTGTTGCGGGGCGAGCGCACCGAGCTGCTGGAAACGTCCAACGGGCTCGACGTGCCGGCGCGGGCGGAGATCGTGCTGGAAGGGGTGATCATGCCCGGTGACGAGGCGCCGGAGGGGCCGTTCGGCGATCACACCGGTTACTACAACGAAACCGAGCGCCATCCGGTGCTGACGGTGCAGCGTCTGTCGCGGCGGCGCGACGCCATCTACCACAGCACCTACACCGGCCGGCCGCCGGACGAGCCGGCCATGCTGGGGGCGGCCCTTAACGAGCTGTTCGTGCCGTTGCTGCGCCGGCAGTTTCCGGAGGTGGTGGACTTCTACCTGCCGCCGGAGGGGTGTTCCTACCGGGTGGCGCTGGTGTCGATCCGCAAGCAGTATCCGGGGCATGCTTCGCGGGTGATGTTTGGGGTGTGGTCGTACCTGAGGCAGTTTCTGTACACCAAGTTCATCGTCGTGGTGGACGACGACATCGACGTGCGCAGCTGGCAGGACGTGGTGTGGGCCATCAGTACCCGCGTCGATCCGGCGCGGGACCTGCTGCTGGCCGAGCGCACGCCGATCGACAGCCTCGATTTCGCCTCGCCGGTGGCGGGCCTGGGCTCGAAGATGGGCCTGGACGCCACCAACAAGTGGCCGGGCGAGACCGGCCGCGCATGGGGCCGGCCGATCACCATGCCGGCACAGGTCAAGGCGCGGGTAGACGCGCTGTGGGCGCAGTTGGGCCTGTGAGCGCGTCAACGACGGAGGGTCGCGGGTGACGGATGCGTATAATTGCGACATTTTGTGTACGGATGCATGGCGCAGTCAGCGGCGCGGCGTCCCCCAGCCATGGACAAAACCGTGACAGAAACGTCCGCTCTGACGCAGCGCATCGAGTCGTTCGATTACGAAGATCTTTTGCGCTGTGCGCGTGGGGAGCTGTTCGGCCCGGGTAACGCGCAGCTGCCCATGCCGCCGATGCTGATGTTCGATCGCATCGTCCAGATCAGCGATCATGGCGGGCAGTACGGCCGCGGTGAGGTTCGGGCGGAGCTGGACGTGCGGCCGGATCTGTGGTTTTTCGGCTGCCATTTCGAAGGCGATCCGGTGATGCCCGGATGCCTGGGGCTGGACGCCATGTGGCAGCTGGTGGGCTTCTATCTGGGCTGGATCGGCGGGCCGGGCCGGGGTCGGGCGCTGGGCGCCGATGAGGTCAAGTTCAGTGGGGAGGTGACGCCTGAGGCGCGTCTGGTCACCTACAACATCAACATGAAGCGTGTGATTCAGCGCAAGCTGTTCATGGGCATTGCCGATGCCAGCATGGACGTGGACGGCAAGACCATCTATTCCGCCAGCGGGCTGCGGGTGGGTCTGTTCACCAACACTTTCGAGAGCACACCGTGAGACGTGTCGTCATCACCGGGCTGGGCATCGTGTCCAGCATCGGCGTCAATCAGGCGCAGGTCGCTGATTCCCTGCGACAGGTTCGTTCCGGCATCGAGTTCAGCGAGGAATACCGTGATCTGGGTTTTCGCAGCCAGGTACACGGACCGCTGCGCATCAATACCGAGGAGCACATCGACCGCAAGTTGTTGCGCTTCATGGGTGATGCCGCCGCCTATGCCCACATTGCCATGGCGGAGGCCATTGCCGACGCGGGCCTGAGCGAGGCAGAGGTATCGAATGTGCGCACCGGGCTGGTAGCCGGCTCCGGTGGCGCCTCTACCGCCAACACCGTGCTGGCGGCGGACACGCTGCGCGAGAAAGGCGCTCGCCGGGTGGGTCCGTACATGGTGCCGCGCACCATGTCGAGCACGGTGGCGGCGTGTCTGGGTACGGCCTACAAGATCAAGGGCGTTGGCTATTCCATCTCGTCCGCCTGTGCCACGTCGGCCCATTGCATCGGCAATGCCGCCGAGCTGATTCAGGCCGGCAAGCAGGACGTGGTGTTTGCCGGCGGTGGCGAGGAGCTGCACTGGAGCGAATCGGTGCTGTTCGACGGCATGGGCGCCCTGTCGTCGGCGTACAACGATCGCGCGGCGGTGGCGTCGCGCGCGTACGACGCCGACCGCGACGGCTTTGTCATTTCCGGTGGCGGCGGCATCGTCGTGGTCGAGGCGCTGGAGCACGCCCTGGCGCGTGGTGCCAAGATCTATGCGGAACTGGTCGGCTACGGCGCCACGTCCGATGGTTTCGACATGGTGCAGCCGTCCGGTGAGGGCGCGGTGCGCTGCATGCAGCAGGCGTTGGGTGACATCCCGCTGGCCGAGGTCGATTACCTGAACACCCACGGCACCAGCACGCCGGTGGGCGATGCGCGCGAACTCGACGCGGTGCGTCAGGTATTCGGTGACCAGGTGCCGGCGTTCAGCTCCACCAAGTCCCTGACCGGTCACTCGCTGGGCGCCGCCGGCGTGCACGAGGCCATCTACAGCCTGCTGATGATGCACGGCGGCTTCATCTGTCCGTCGGCGCACATCGAGCGCCTGGACCCCGCGGTCGAGGGCCTGCCGCTGGTGCGCGAACTGCGCAGCGACGCGCGGCTGGACACGGTGATGTCGAACAGCTTCGGCTTCGGCGGTACCAACGCCACCCTGGTGCTGCGCCGCTACAACGGCTGACCGACGGCGCTCGGGTACAAAAAAGGCGGGACTGGGGTCATCCAGTCCCGCCTTTTTCTTTAGGGGTGTCGCGGGCTTACGGCTGCGACTGGGACACCATGTGGTCGACGGCGGCCTTGACCTGCTCGTCGCTCAGGTTCATGAAGCCACCCTTCGGCGGCATGGCGCGGATGCCTTGCAGCGAGTGCTGGTACAGCACGTCGATGCCCTGGGCGAGGCGCGATTCCCACGCGGCGGTGTCGCCAAGCTTCGGTGCGCCGGCCACGCCGGTGGCATGGCACGAGAAGCAGGCCTGCTGGTAGACGGCGGCGCCATCGACGGGACCGGTGTCTTCTGCCGCGGCGGTGGCGGCTGCGCCGGTGGCCGGGCTGCCGTTCTCGCCGCCGACATACACCTCGCCCACGGGCTGGATGCGGGCATCCGCCAGGGCGGCAATGGTGGGGTCGATGGCGGTCGGGCGGCTGGTGTTGACCAGGTACACGGCCAGGCCGGCCAGCACGAAGGTCAGGGCGACCAGGGACAGCAGGACAACGGTGAAGGCGCTGGCCGAATTGTCACTGGTCGGGCTGGAATGGGCGTTCACGAGGACTCCTAACGACGTAGCGTGTTGATAACGAGGGGCGCAGGGGGAGTGCTGCCGGGCAGCGACCGCGAATTATAACGGTCCCCAGCGCGCGCCGGCTCGGTTCGGGGTGGCCCAGGGGGTGAAGACATCCTGCTAAACTACGCGGCCTGCGCCCGTAGCTCAGCTGGATAGAGTACCGCCCTCCGAAGGCGGGGGTCAGAGGTTCGAATCCTCTCGGGCGCGCCACCTTCACCGGCTGTGTTCGTTGCGCCGCTGGCACGAGTTGCTGCGCCATGATTGCCGCTTAACGTCCTGCTGCACGCATGCTGATCTTCAATCAGTCACTTTCCGGTCGTGCCAACGGCACGCAGGTGGCGCCGGCACCGGCCCCCGACGATCTGCCCGCCGGGCTGCTGCGGGCCGATGTGCCGCCGCTGCCGCAGGTGTCCGAGCTGCAGGCGGTGCGTCACTACACGCGCCTGTCGCAGAAGAATTTCTCGATCGACACGCATTTCTACCCGCTCGGGTCGTGCACCATGAAGTACAACCCGCGGGCCGCCAATGAGCTGGCCCTGTGGCCGGTGTTGCGCGATCGTCACCCGCTGGCGCCGGCCACCACCGGGCAGGGATTTCTGGCCTGCCTGTGGGAGTTGCAGGAAATCCTGGCGGCCGCCACCGGCATGGCCGGCGTGTCGCTGACCCCGCTGGCCGGTGCCCAGGGCGAGCTGGCCGGCATCGCCATGATCGAGGCCTACCACCGCTCCCGCGGTGACACGGCGCGACGCGAGATTCTGGTGCCGGACGCGGCACACGGCACCAATCCGGCCACGGCCGTGATGTGCGGCTACGCGGTGCGGGAGATCCCGACCGATGCCGAGGGCGACGTCGACCTTGACGCGCTGCGCGCGGCGGTCGGCCCGCACACGGCGGGACTGATGCTGACCAATCCGTCTACCCTGGGGGTGTTCGAGCGGCGGATCGGCGAGATACAACGCGTCGTGCACGAGGCGGGTGGCCTGCTGTATTACGACGGCGCCAACCTGAATGCCATCCTGGGACATGCCCGGCCCGGCGACATGGGCTTCGACGTGGTGCACCTGAACCTGCACAAGACCTTCGCCACGCCGCATGGCGGCGGTGGGCCCGGGGCCGGGCCGGTGGGCGTCAGCGAGCGCCTGCTGCCGTTCCTGCCGGTGCCCATGGTGGCGCGCGACGGCGACCGGTATCACTGGCTCACCGAGGCCGAGCGGCCGCAGAGCATCGGCCGCCTGTCGGCGTTCGCCGGCAATGCCGGCATCCTGCTGCGGGCCTGGGTGTATGTGCGCCTGCTCGGGCGCGACGGGCTGCGACGGGTGGCCGAGTTCGCCACCCTGAATGCCGCCTACCTGCAGGCTCGCCTGCGCGAGGCCGGATTCGAGCTGGCCTACCCGAACCGGCGGGCCAGTCATGAGTTCATCGTCACCCTGCGCCGGCACAAGCAGGAACTGGGCGTGACCGCGCTGGATGTCGCCAAGCGGCTGCTCGACTACGGCTATCACGCGCCGACCGTGTATTTTCCGTTGCTGGTGCCCGAGTGCCTGCTGATAGAGCCGACCGAGACCGAGTCACGTGACATGCTGGACGGCTTCGTGGCGGCGCTGGTCGGCATCGCCCGCGAGGCCGCCGAGCAGCCGCAGTTGCTGCACGACGCGCCGCACACGCTGCCGGTGCGCCGCCTGGACGAGGTGCGCGCGGCGCGTCAGCCGGACCTGGCCTGGCGGCCGGCCTGACTCACGCCCACGAAAAGGAGACCTGCCGTGCGGGCACTGATCTGCGGCTCGATGGCCTACGACACCATCATGGTGTTTCAGGACCGCTTCAAGAATCACATCCTGCCGGATCAGGTGCACATCCTGAACGTGTCGTTCCTGGTGCCGGAGATGCGGCGCGAGTTCGGCGGCTGTGCCGGGAACATCGCCTATAACCTGAAACTGCTCGGCGGCGAGCCGGTGCCGATGGCCACCGTGGGTGAGGACTTCGGTCCGTATCGCGACTGGCTGGATCGCCACGGTATCGACCGCAGCCACGTGATGCAGGTGCCTGGCAGCTACACCGGCCAGGCCTTCATCACCACCGATCTGGACGACAACCAGATCACGGCCTTTCATCCCGGCGCCATGAACGAGGCGCACCGCAATTCGGTGGCCGACGCCGGGGCGGTGGACATCGGCATCGTGGCGCCGGACGGCCGAGAGGGCATGCTGCAGCACGCGCGCGAGTTTGCCGAGGGCGGCGTGCCGTTCATCTTCGATCCGGGCCAGGGATTGCCGCTGTTCGGCAAGGCCGAACTGCTGGAGTTCATCCAGCAGGCAACCTGGATCACCGCCAACGACTACGAAATCGAGATGCTGCAGGCACGCACCGGGCTGTCCGCCGGCGACATCGCCAAGCGCGTCGAGGCCCTGATCATCACCCGCGGCAGCAAGGGTTCGAGCATCTACACCGGCGGCCACCGCATCGACATCCCGTCGGTCAAGACGGCCGCTGTCAACGACCCCACCGGCTGCGGCGATGCGTACCGCGCCGGCCTGCTGTACGGCCTGTTGCACGAGCTGGACTGGCCCGTCACCGGGCGCATCGCCTCGCTCATGGGCGGGATCAAGATCGAGCACCACGGCACACAGAACCACCATTTCACGCGCGAGCAGTTCGAGCAGCGCTTCATCGCCGAGTTCGGCCACGGATTCTGATCATGCCGTGGCCGACGGGCGTGCCCCACCTGTCGCCGGAGGTTCCATGTCCGCATCGATAACGCTCTTGCACAACCCGCGTTGCTCGAAGTCGCGCGCGGCGCTGGCGCTGCTGCGCGAGCACGGCGTCGAGCCGCAGGTCGTGGAGTACCTGCGCGAGCCGTTGACGGCGGCACAGATCCGTCAGCTGCTCGGCCAGCTGGGCCTGTCGGCGCGCGAGCTGTTGCGCCGCGGCGAGGCGGTCTACAAGTCGCTGGGTCTGGCCGATCCGGGCCTGTCGGAGGACGCGCTGATCGACGCCATGGCGGCGAACCCCATCCTCATCGAGCGTCCGGTGGCGGTGCGCGACCAGCGGGCGATCGTCGGCCGTCCGCCGGAGCAGGTGCTGCAGCTGTTGAAGGGCTGATTGCCCGGGCCGCTCAGGCGGCCCGGCCGGACTCCAGCAACGCGCTGATGGCCTTGGCGTCGATGCGCGTGGCCAGCGCGCTGTAGGGCGCCACCGGCCGGTCGAGCAGCGGCTGCCGCCGGGCTTCCCACTCGAGCGGCGCGTCGAACAGCGTTTCCACCCGAGCCGCCATCTGTGGCAGCACCGGCTTCAGGTACACCATCAGCAGACGGAACAGGTTCAGCGCCTGGGTGCACACGCCGTGCGCGTCGTCCAGGCGGGCCGGGTCCTTGACCAGGGTCCAGGGTGCCTCGCCGGCGATGTACTCGTTGGCGCGGTCGGCCAGCGCCATCACCTCGCGCAGGGCGCGTGCGTACTCGCGGCCCTCGTAGGCGGCGGCGATGTCCGCGCCGGCCGCCACGAACTGGTCGAACAGCGCCGGCTGCGGCAGCGTGGCCGCCAGGCGGCCGTCGAAGCGCTTTTCGATGAAGCCGGCGGTGCGGGCCGCAATGTTGACCAGCTTGCCGACCAGGTCGGAATTCACGCGCGCCACGAAGTCGTCGAGATTGAGGTCGATGTCGTCGATGCCGGCGCCAAGCTTGGCGGCGAAGTAGTAGCGCAGTGGCTCCGGAGGCAGGTGGTCGAGCCAGCTGCGGGCCTGGATGAAGGTGCCGCGTGACTTGGACATTTTCTGTCCGTCCACGGTCAGGAAGCCGTGCGCATTCACGGCCGCCGGCTTGGTGTAGCCGGCGCCGTGCAGCATGGCCGGCCAGAACAGGGCGTGGAAGTACAGGATGTCCTTGCCGATGAAGTGGCGCACCTCGCGCTCGCTCCAGAAGGCGCGCACCTCGTCCAGCGTGACGGTGCGCCCCTCGCGGCGGTTCAGCCAGTCCCAAAGGCTGGCCAGATAGCCGATCGGCGCGTCGAGCCAGACGTAGAAATACTGATTCTCCGAGCCCGGCACCCGGAAGCCGAAGTACGGGGCGTCGCGCGAGATGTCCCAGTCGGCCAGGCCGGCCTCGAACCACTCGGCAATCTTGTTGGCGACCTCGGTTTGCAGGTGCCCGGCGCGGGTCCAGTCGGCCAGCAGGTCGGCGAAGTCGCGCAGGCGAAAGAAGTAGTGCTCGGATTCCTTCAATACCGGCTCGGCGCCGGACAGCGCCGAGCGCGGGTTCTTCAGGTCGGTGGGTGCGTAGGTGGCGCCGCACGCCTCGCACGAATCGCCGTACTGGTCCGCGGCGCCGCAGCGCGGACATTCCCCGCGGATGAACCGGTCGGCCAGGAACATGTTCTTGAGCGGGTCGAAATGCCGCGTCACGCCATAGCGCACGATGTGCCCGGCCGCCGACAGGCGGGTGAAGATGTCCTCCGCCAGCTGGCGGTTCTCGTCACTGTGCGTGGTGTAGTAGTTGTCGAAACCGACGCCGAATCCGGCGAAATCGGCCCGGTGTTCGGCGCCGATGCGTTCCACCAGTGCCTCGGGCGTGATGCCCTCGGCCTCGGCCCGCAGCATGATCGGCGCGCCGTGCGCGTCGTCGGCACACAGGTACAGCACGTCGTGGCCGAACAGGCGCATGGCGCGCACCCAGATGTCGGTCTGGATGTATTCGACCAGGTGGCCGATGTGGATCGGCCCGTTGGCATAGGGCAGGGCGGAGGGGACGAGGATGCGGCGGGGCATGGGGGGGGGGGGGGGGGAGAAAAAAGAGGGGGGGGGGGGGGGGGGGGGGGGGAGGGGGGGGGGGGGGGGCCCTTTTCCCCCCCAACCCGGCATGAAAAAGGGGGGTCGGCCTTACGGGGGGGGGTCCCCCCC
>DQBD01000271.1:10279-10635 GCA_003526065.1 Gammaproteobacteria bacterium
GAGGTGACGAGGATGCGGCGGGTCATGGGGAGGGTGGGCAGACAGACAAAAGCGGCAGCTTAGCACGGCCCAACACCGCTGCCGTGCTAGACTTTTCGGCCCTCTGGCGGCTGCTGATGGCGGTCGGCCGACACTCCCCCAACCGATTTTGTGGACCATGAGCGAAACCCTGCGCACCCAGGCCGAAACCGCGCTCGACAGCGTGGTCGATCCGTGGAATGGCGCCAGCCTGAAGCCGGCGCTGCACGCGCTGACGCTGGAGGCCGGCCGCCTGCGGGTGGAACTGCGCCTGGGCTATCCGAGCGCCGGCCTGGCGGCGGAGCTGGTCCCTGCCGTGCAGGCGGCACTGGCCCGGC
>DQBD01000185.1:0-4837 GCA_003526065.1 Gammaproteobacteria bacterium
TTCCGATCTGTCTCTCCGAGCCGCCGTGAGCGCTTCGGCGCTTCCGGCGTCGCCGCCGAGCAGCGCCGCCATGCCGGCCAGCAGCGCCAGCGCCTGCAGCGTGTTGCGGGCGCGGTGCGCCGGCACCTGGGTGGCCGCTGTCAGCGGCCCTGCCACTGCGGCGGGCGTTTTTCCAGGAACGCCGCCAGGCCTTCCTGTTTGTCCGCCGTTTCGCACAGGCCGGCCTGGGCGAATTTCTCCATCGCCAGGCCGGCCGCCAGGCTGCCTTCCATGCCGGCATGCACCATGGCTTTCATGTAGCGCGGCACCAGCGGGGCGAAACCGGCCAGGTGCTCGGCCATGTGCTGCACGGTGGCCAGCAGGTCGGCGTCGTCCACCAGGCGGGTCACCAGGCCGATATGCAGCGCCCGCTCGGCGTCGATCGGCTCGCCCATCAGCAGCATGTCGAGCGCCCAGGCGCGGCCGACCAGGCGTGGCAGGCGCTGCGTGGCGCCGCCGCCGGGGATGATGCCGAGCTTGCCCTCCGGGGTGGCAAAGCGCGCCCGCCGGCCGGCCACGCGCAGGTCGCAGCCGAGTGCCACTTCCAGCCCGCCGCCGAAACAGATGCCGTTGATGGCGGCGATGGTCGGCTTGGGGCAGCGTTCCAGGCGCTCGGCCACGCCCTGCACGATCGGCTCCAGCGCCTTGTTGAGGTCGCGGTGCACCACCTCGGCCAGGTCGGACCCGGCGGCGAATGCCTTGTCGCCGGCGCCGGTGATGGCCAGCACCCGCACCGACGGATCGTCGGCTGCGGCGGCGATGGCGGCGTGCAGCTCGTCCACCGTGGCCAGCGAGATGGCGTTCAGCTTGGCCGGGCGGTTGATGGTGATCAGCGCCAGCGGGCCGCGGGTCTCGTACAGCAGGTTCTCGAAGTGCATGGGGGCTCAGTCGGTCATGAGGCCGTGGCGGCGGTGCCAGTCGACCAGCGCCTCGTCCGGGTACTCGGGGAAATGGCGGTTGCCGGCATCCTCGGCCGGTATCGGAACCCAGGCCGGCTTGCTGTCGAGCATGATGTGGCAGCGCTCCGGCGGTGCCGGCAGCGGCGTGTCGATGCACGACGCGAACGGGTGCAGCAGCTCCGGCCAGCGCGGGTCCCACACCCACAGCGCGCTGCCGCATTCGCGGCAGAAATGCCGCTCGCCGGGGCTGCGCTCGCTGCGCGCGGGGTGGTCCATGAAGGCGCGGTAGACGCCGGTGTGTTCGCGGCCGTGGACCTGCAGGCTGTCCGCCTCGGCATGCAGGTTGATGGCAAAGCCGCCGCCACCCTGGGTTTTGCGGCAGATCGAGCAGTAGCAGTACATGTACGGATACGGCGCGTGGCTTTTCACCGAAAAGCGCACCGCGCCGCAGTGGCAGGAACCTTCGAGCAGCATGGTGGGTGTCTCCGCAGCATCGGGCCTGGGACCATGGTAGCGGCAAGCGGGTCGGCGCCTGTACCCTGCGCCGATGGATGAATCCTGCCAACTGGAATGGGCGCCGGGGCGCGCCACAAGCGCCGTCTGGAGCCTGCCGGACACGTTCGGTGGCACGGCGGTGGTGCTGGCCCACGGCGCCGGCAACGACCTGCATCAGCCGTTGCTGGCGCATCTGGCGGGGGCGCTGCCGGCGCGCGGTGTGGCGGTGCTGCGCTTCAACTTCCCCTATGTCGATGCCGGGCGCCGCACGCCGGATGCGAACTCGCGCCTGTGCGCCACGTTCCGTGCGGCACTGGCCCTTGGACGCGAGCGCTTCGGTGGCGCGTTGCAGTGCCTGGTGGCCGGCGGCAAGTCCATGGGCGCGCGCGTCGCCGCTCAGCTGGCCAGCGAGGGCGAGGCGCTGGACCGTCTGCTGATACTGGGCTACCCGCTGCACGCCAGCGGCAGCGAGCGCCTGCGCGACCAGTACCTGCGCGCGGCGTACCAGCCGATGCTGTTCGTGCAGGGTGACCGTGATCCGATGTGCCGGCTGGAACTGCTGCGCCCGGTGCTGGCGGCGTTGGCGGCGCCGGTGGGCCTGCACGAGGTGCCCGGCGGCGACCACAGTTTCAAGCTGCCGGCAGCGCTGCGCGATCGGCAGGAGGCGACCTACCGCGCCATCGCGGCGGCGGTGGCGGACTGGCTGCCTGGCGTTTGATTGCCCGGTTGATGGCAGTCAAGCGGCGCTGATTCATCCGCGCCGGCCGCGGACCTTCAGGTAACAGATACCCCCTAAGGTATGGGCCCGGGCGGGACCGGGGTCCGGCCCGGGTCGCCGTGCCGGTACGCCGGAAATCGCTTTCAGTCGAGCAGCAGCGGAGTGCTGAATGTCTCCCCTTGAGCCCTATCTGCATACGCCGCGGGTGGCGTACTTCTCCATGGAAATCGCGCTGGAAAGCGCCATCCCCACCTACGCCGGTGGTCTGGGCGTGCTGGCCGGCGACACCGTGCGGGCCGCCGCCGATCTGGAGCTGCCGCTGGTGGCGGTCAGCCTGGTGTCGCGCGGCGGGCACTTTCGGCAGACCTTCGATCCAGCCGGGCGCCAGGTGGAACAGCCGGCACCGTGGGAGCCGCGTGAGCACGCCACGCCGCTGGCGGCCAAGGTGGCGCTGACGCTCGAGGAGCGCGAGGTGTGGGTCGGCGGCTGGCTGTATGTGCTGCAGGGCCACCTGGGCGGCACCCAGCCGGTGCTGCTGCTGGATACCGATCTTGACGAGAACCATCCCGACGACCGGCAGATCACGCACCGTCTGTATGGCGACGACGGGCCATACCGTCTCAAGCAGGAAGCGGTGCTGGGCATCGGCGGCGTGCGCCTGTTGCAGGCACTCGGCTTCCGGCTGCGCCAGTACCACATGAACGAGGGCCATTCGGCGCTGCTGGCGCTGGAGCTGCTGCGCCGCCACGCGCATCGGCCGGAGGAGCTGCGGCCGGGCGAATCTCCCTACGACGTGCCCATGGTGCGGGGTCTGTGCTGCTTCACCACCCACACCCCGGTCGAGGCCGGTCACGACCGGTTCAGTTACACCGTCGTCCAGCGCGTGCTGGACGATTTCATTCCGCTGGCCGTGCTCAAGCAGCTGGCCGGCGAGGACGCGCTGAACATGACGCGCCTGGCGCTGAACCTGAGCGAATACGTCAACGGCGTGGCGCAGCGCCATGCCGAGGTGTCGCGGCGCATGTTCCCCGGCTACCGGGTGCACGCGGTGACCAACGGCGTCCACCCGCACACCTGGACGGCGCCGCCGCTGCGCGCGCTGTACGACCGTTACCTGCCCGGCTGGTGTCACGAGCCGGAACTGCTGGTGCGCGCCGACTGCTGCGTGCCGCAGGCGGCGCTGCTGCAGGCGCACACCGAGGCCAAGCAGGCACTGATCGCGCTGGTCGGCGCGCGCACCGGCGTGACGCTGGACCCGGCCGCGCCGATCCTCGGCTTTGCCCGGCGCATGACCGCCTACAAGCGCCCGGACCTGCTGTTCAGCGACCTCGAACGGTTGAAGGCCATCGCCGGGACGCGTCCGTTCCAGGTGGTGCTGGCCGGCAAGGCGCACCCGCGCGACGAGGGCGGCAAACGGCTGATCGAGCAGCTGCACCGGCAGATCCGCCGGCTGGCCGGCAGCGTGAGCATGGCCTACCTGCCTGACTACGATCTCGACACGGCGCTGGCCATGGTGTCCGGCAGCGACGTGTGGCTGAACACGCCGTTGCCGCCCCTGGAGGCTTCCGGCACCAGCGGCATGAAGGCGGCCTTCAACGGCGTGCCCTCGCTGTCGGTGCTGGACGGCTGGTGGGTGGAGGGCTGCATCGAGGGGGTGACCGGCTGGAGTGTCGGTTCCGCCACGGAGGTCGGGCACGAGGCCGACGCCCGCGCCCTGTACGACAAGCTGGAGCAGGTGGTGCTGCCCCTGTTCTACGGCCAGCTCGGCGCGGCCGACGGCTGGGTGCGCTTGATGCAGGGTGCCATTGCCAAGAATGCCTCGTTCTTCAACAGCCACCGCATGATGCGCCGCTACGCCACCGAGGCGTACAGCACCTAGGCGAGCGCTGATCCACGCAGCGCCGGCCCGTGCCGCGTGACCCGTTGCCCACGCGATACGTGGTGACCACGCTACGCTAGCGGTCGGGCGGCACAATCGTCGCCCGGGCGCCGCAGCCAGGTCACAGGCAGGCGCCGGACCTGTCGGTACACACGCGCGGGACTGTTCGGTCCCGCAGGAGAGAGACGATGAAGACGCGAAATCTGCTGTTGGCCGCCATGGGTTCCCTGGCGCTGACCGGCGCCGTGCAGGCGCAAGGTGGCATGGGCATGGGCATGCGCGGCGGCATGATGACGGGCGACGGCAAGGTCACCAAGGAGCAGTTCATGCAGCACGCCGAGGCGCGGTTTGCCCGCATGGATGCCAACAACGATGGCGTGATCGATGCCAGCGACCGTCAGCAGCTGCGCCAGCGCATGCGTGAGTGTCGCGAGCTGATGGGCGGCATGGGCATGATGGGCGGCCCCATGGGCGCCATGCCCCCGGCGCAAGCGGAGTGACCGCGCGCCGCGGCGGCGGCGAAAATCGGGATTGGCACACATCTAAGAAGGGGATGACGGATGACGGCGGTGGACCCGGTCTGCGGCATGCAGGTGGATCAAGCGCGGGCGGCGGCCACGGCCGAGCACGCCGGCACGACCTGGTATTTCTGCTCCACCCGCTGCCATGACCGCTTCACCGCCGATCCGCAGGCATTCCTGAAGCCGCAGGGGGAGGGGGGCGGTTGCGGGCAGCACAAGGCACGCGGCGCGGCGCCACCGGCCGACCCCGAGGCCCTCTACACCTGCCCCATGCACCCGGAAGTGC
>DQBD01000185.1:5109-5396 GCA_003526065.1 Gammaproteobacteria bacterium
TGCGGCATGGCGCTGGAACCGATGCAGGTCACCGCCGAGCCGGAGGCGAACCCCGAACTCGACGACATGACGCGCCGTTTCTGGGTGGCGCTGGTGTTCGCGCTGCCGGTGCTGGTGCTGGCGATGGGCGGCATGGTGCCGGGGGTTGCCGGTCTGCTGCCGCACGGCGCCACCGGGCGCTGGCTGGAGCTGGCCTTCGCGACGCCGGTGGTGCTGTGGTGTGGCTGGCCGTTTTTCGTGCGGGGGGTCAAATCCGTCGTCAGCCGCAACCTCAACATGTTCACGCT
>DQBD01000158.1 GCA_003526065.1 Gammaproteobacteria bacterium
CACGTCGATCACGGCAAGACCACGTTGCTGGATTACATCCGCAAGTCGCAGGTGGCGTCCGGTGAGGCCGGTGCCATCACCCAGCACATCGGGGCCTATCACGTGACAACGCCGCGCGGTGCCGTCACGTTTCTGGACACACCGGGGCATGCCGCGTTCTCGGCCATGCGCGCGCGGGGCGCGGCGCTGACCGATATCGTCATTCTGGTGGTGGCCGCCGACGACGGCGTGATGCCGCAGACGATCGAGGCCATTCAGCATGCCAAGGCGGCCGGCGTGCCGCTGGTAGTGGCGGTCAACAAGATCGACAAGCCCGAGGCCGATCCGGGGCGCGTCAAGCAGGAGCTGATCCAGCATGAGGTGATCGCCGAGGACTTCGGTGGCGACGTGCAGTTCGTTCCGGTGTCGGCGAAGTCGGGCGAGGGTATCGAGGGATTGCTCGAGGCCGTGCTGCTGCAGGCCGAGGTCATGGAGCTCAAGGCGGTGGCGGATGGCCCCGGCATGGGCGTAGTGGTTGAGTCCAAACTCGACCGAGGTCGCGGCCCGGTCGCCACCCTGCTGGTACAGGCCGGCACGCTCAAGCGGGGCGACATGGTGCTCGCCGGCGGCGAGTACGGGCGTGCACGCCTGCTGCTGGACGAGCACGCACAGACACTGCTCGAGGCCGGCCCGTCGCGGCCGGTCGAGTTGCTTGGCCTGTCGGGCGTGCCGAATGTCGGTGACGTGTTCAACGTCGTCGAGGATGAGCGCAAGGCGCGCGACATTGCCCAGTTCCGTCAGCAGACGGCGCGCGAGGCCGCCCTGGCGCGGCGCGAGGCGGCCAGCGGTGGCGACATCTTCAGCCAGTTGCGCGCGGCCGAGATCAAGTCGCTGAACGTGATCATCAAGGGTGACGTGCAGGGCTCCGTCGAGGCCATCGCGGCCTCGCTGCTGAACCTGGCAACCGATGAGGTCAGTGTGCGGGTCGTCGGCTCCGGCGTCGGCGGCATTACGGAGACCGACGTCAACCTGGCGCTGTCCACCGGTGCCGTGTTGGTCGGCTTCAACGTGCGCGCCGATGCCACCGCCCGCAAGCTGCTCAAGGAAGTGGGCGTCGATGTTCGCTACCACAGCATCATCTATGAGGTGATCGACGAGGTGAAGCGGGCGCTGGGCGGGCTGCTGGAGCCGGAGGTCAAGGAAACCATCCTCGGCCTGGCAGAGGTTCGCGAGGTGTTCCACTCGGCCAAGTTCGGCGCGGTGGCCGGCTGCATGGTTTCGGAAGGGGTCGTGCGCCGCCGCTGCCCGATCCGCGTGCTGCGCGACAACGTGGTCATCTACGAAGGTGAGCTGGAGTCGCTGCGCCGTCACAAGGACGACGTCACCGAGGTGCGTGCCGGCGTCGAGTGCGGTATCGCCGTCAAGCAGTACGACGATGTCCAGGTCGGCGACCAGATCGAGTGCTACGAGCGCGTGACGGTCGAGCGTACCCTTTAACCCGTATGCAGGGCGTCGATCGAACCCGGCGGGTGGCGCAGGCAATAGCTGCCGAGCTTCCGGCCGCGTTGCGACAGGTCAAGGATCCGCGCGTGACGGGCCTGATCACCGTGCATCAGGTGACCGTCAGCAAGGACCTGGGCATCGCCCGCGTGCGCTTTGGCGTGCTGGGCGGCGCCGATGCCGCCGAGGCGGGCGTTGGGCTGCGCAACGCCGCCGGTTTCCTGCGGCGTTGTCTGGCGGCGGCACTGCACCTGCGGCGGATGCCGGAGCTGCGGTTCGAGTACGACGAGCCTTCGAACGTCGATGCCCTGTTGCGACAGATTGCTGCCCAGGACGAGGGTAGCCATTGAGCCGTCGCCGGGGCCGTGCGGTCAGTGGCGTGCTGCTGCTGGATAAACCGAGCGGGCTGACGTCCAACCAGGCTTTGCAGACCGCCCGGCGCCTGTTCAATGCCGCCAAGGCGGGGCATACCGGCACCCTCGATCCGCTGGCCAGCGGGCTGTTGCCGTTGTGTTTCGGCGAGGCCACGAAGGTATCGCGGTTCCTGCTTGGCGCCGACAAGGGCTATCGAGCGCGGTTGCGCCTTGGTGTCACCACCCGCACCGGTGACAGTTCCGGCGAGGTGTTGCGCGAGCGGCCGGTGACGGTCGATCGTGCGCAACTGGAGGCCGTGTTGCGGGCGCACACCGGCGAGTTGCAACAGGTGCCGCCGATGTACTCCGCCCTCAAGCGCGACGGCGAGCGCCTGTATGTGTTGGCCCGTCGTGGTGAGACCGTCGAGCGAGAGCCACGCACGGTGCATATCGCGCGTCTGGAGTTGCGCGAGCATGCCGGCACGGAGCTCGAACTGGACGTCGATTGTTCCAAGGGCACCTATGTACGCACCCTGGCCGAAGACATCGGCGAGGCGCTTGGATGTGGCGCGCATCTGACTGCGCTGCGACGCGTGCGGGTCGGTGACCTCACGTTGTCGGGGGCCGTCACGCTCGAGGCCCTGGCGCAGCGTGCGGCCGACACCGACGCGCTGGATGCCTGCTTGACGCCGTTGTCAGACGCCCTCAGCCATCTGCCGCAGCATGTCGTCTCCGACGCCGAGGCGGAGCGCCTGCGTCACGGCCAGCCGTTGTCCGTCGCGGGTGGCGCTGCACAGGGCTGGGTGGCGGTTTTTTCAATGCGGCGCGAATTCCTGGGCATGGTCGAGCGGGTCGGTGCACAGCTGGTGCCGCGCCGCCTTGTCGGGCATGACGTTTGAGCCCATATCAGCCGTTTGTTCGCCCACTGTCCACAGTGGGTCGGCGTAACTTGAGTGCGCGGCAAGCGCATCGGTATAATCCCCCGTTTTTCCGCGGTCGGTCAGCGGTAGTTTTCCCGGAGTAGTCAATCCATGTCGCTCAGTGTCGAGAAGAAATCCGAACTGGTGCAGTCCTACGGGCGCGGCGCCAATGACACCGGTTCGGTGGAGGTTCAGGTCGCGCTGCTGTCGGCGCGTCTTGAGCAGCTCAACGAGCACTTCAAGCTGCACCGTCAGGACCACCATTCGCGCCGCGGTCTGCTCAAACTGGTTGCGCAGCGGCGCAAATTGCTCGATTACCTGAAGCGTTGCGACAACGATCGCTATCGCGCGCTGGTCGAGCGTCTGGGCCTGCGCCGCTGAGGCAGCCCTCCGGTTCGCCACCGCCGGGCGGGCGGATCGAACGTTCCAAAGCATAGGAAGAACGCCACGTGAAATTGATCCGTAAAGAAATTCCGTTCGGTCGGCACACGCTGAGCCTGGAAACAGGGGAAATCGCCAAACAGGCACACTCGGTGATGGTCCGCATGGGCGACACCGTGGTGCTGGTGGCGGTTACCGCCAGCAAGAGCGTGAAGCCGGGGCAGGATTTCTTCCCTCTGACGGTCGATTTCGTCGAGCGTACGTACGCCGCGGGCCGCATTCCCGGGGGCTTCTTCAAGCGCGAGGCGCGTCCCTCCGAGAAGGCGATCCTCACCTCGCGCCTGATTGATCGCGCCCTGCGGCCGTTGTTCCCGAAGGGGTTCTACAACGAAGTGCAGGTGGTGCCGACCGTGTTGTCGGCCGACGACGAGGTCGATCCGGACATTCCGGCCATGATCGGCGCATCGGCGGCGATGATGTTGGCCGGTGTGCCGTTCCAGGGGCCGGTTGGTGCGGCCCGCATCGGCTACAAGGACGGTGCCTTCGTGCTGAACCCCAGCTACAAGGAGACCGCCGAGTCCGATCTGAATCTGGTGGTCGCCGGTACGTCGGAAGGCGTCATCATGGTCGAGTCCGAGGCCAGCATGCTGCCCGAGTCGGTCATGCTCGACGGGGTGCTGTTCGGCCAGGAGGCGTTCCTGCCGGTGCTGCAGGCGATCCGCGAGATGGCGCAGGAAGCCGGCGTCGAGCCGTGGCCCTGGACGCCGCCGGAGAAGGACGAGGCGCTCGAGGCCGCCGTGGTGGCGGTGGTGGAGCAGCCGCTCAAGGACGCCTATTCCATCGCGGACAAGAAGGCCCGCCAGGAAGCGGTGGCCCAGGTTCGCGAGCGGGTGGCGCATTTGGCCGGTGAAAACGGCGAGCGCGCGCAGGAAGTGCAGGCGCTGTTCTCGTCGGTGGAAAAGGGCATCGTACGCGGACGCATCCTGGATGCGCAGCCGCGTATCGACGGCCGTACCACCCGCCAGGTGCGGCCGATCAGCATCCGCACCGGCGTGCTGCCGCGTACCCACGGTTCGGCGCTGTTCACGCGCGGCGAAACCCAGGCGCTGGTGGTGACCACGCTGGGCACCGAGCGCGACGCGCAGGTGATCGACGCGCTCGAGGGCGAGTACCGAGACGACTTTCTGCTGCATTACAACTTCCCGCCGTACTGCGTGGGCGAGACCGGCCGCATGGGCGCCACCAAGCGCCGCGAGATTGGTCACGGTCGTTTGGCCAAGCGGGCCTTGGCGGCGGTGCTGCCGCCCAAGGGCACGTTCCCGTACACGCTGCGCGTGGTGTCGGAAATCACCGAATCGAACGGTTCGAGCTCCATGGCCACCGTGTGCGGCGGCAGCCTGTCGCTGATGGACGCCGGTGTGCCGGTGAAAGAGCCGGTGGCCGGTATCGCCATGGGCCTG
>DQBD01000149.1:0-2281 GCA_003526065.1 Gammaproteobacteria bacterium
GCTGGCGGTTTCAGCCAGCGTCAGCGGTGTTGAGGCTTGCAGATGCCCCTGACCACCCGCCAGCACCTGATGCACGCCGTGGCCCAGCTCATGGGCCAGCGTCATCACATCACGCACCTTGCCGTGATAGTTCAGCAGCAGATACGGGTGGGCACTCGGCACGGTCGGGTGCGCGAAGGCACCGGGAGACTTGCCCGCGCGCGGTGGCACGTCGATCCAGTCATTATCGAAGAACTTCTGGCCGACACTGGCAAGATCGGGCGAGAACCGGCCATAGGCGTCGAGCACGATCTTCTTCATCTCTCCCCCCGCGAAGTGTGGAAGCACTCTCAGCTTCCGCGCGCTTCCTTCACCATCTGGTCGAGCCGTTCCTCGTCTGCCGCGCCCGGATACATGACGCCGCCGACGATGAAGGCGGGCGTGCCGTCCACATTGAGCTGTTCGGCAAGCCGGTAGGTGCGGCTCACCTGATCCTGGATCGCGGGATCGGCCATGTCCTTCTTCAGCTTCGCGACATCGAGACCGAGCTCCTCCGCGATCTTCGCGATCGCATCGCTGTCGAGCCCGCCCTTGTGTTCGTAGAGCGCGCGGTGCATCTCCATGTAGCGGCCCTGCCGCTTCGCCGCGATGGCGGCCTTCGCCGCTTCGAGCGAGGTCGGCCCGAGGATCGGAAATTCCTTCAGGATGAGACGGATATTGCCGTCCGCCTCCACGAAATCCATCAGCGGTTCGAAGCTGCGCTTGCAGTATCCGCACTGGTAGTCGAAGAACTCGACGATGGTGACGTCGCCCTTCGGATTGCCGGCGACATAATCGTCCGGGTCCTCGTAGATCGCCTTGCGGTTCTTCTCGACCGCGGCTTGCGTCTCGGCGAGCTTCGCTTCCTCGTGCCGCCGTTCGAGTTCGTCGAACGCCTTCACCAGCACTTCCGGATTCTCGACCAGATAATCATGGATGATCTGTTCGATTTCCCGCTTCTGCTTCGTGTCGAATGTCTGCGCGGCGGCGGGCGCGGCCCAGAGCAGCGGGAAAAGCGCAAGCGCGGCGAGCGCCCTGATCAGCGGGGAAACGGGCAGGCGGAAAAATCTGGTCATGAGGCTCTTCGTCTGGAGGATAGGGAAAGGCGAGTGCGGTCAGCCGCGCTGGGGCGGCTGCTGAATGGCGATGTCCTGCGCGCGCAGCCATTCGGGGCTGCCCTGCTTGAGAAGCTTCAAGGCGCGTGTGGCGTGGCCCTTCGCCTCGCCGACGGCGCCGAGCGCGTCGGCGGCGCCCCCGCCCACCAGCCCCTGGTAGGCCAGGTTGTGCACGGTGAAGACGGTTCCCGGGCGCCGTGGCTGCAGGCTCAGCAGCGCCGGCAGCAGCCCGGCCTGCCAGTCGTGCGCGTGCACGATGTCCGCGCACCAATCCGGTGCAAGATGTCCCAGGGCCAGTGCCGCGGCGGCCCGGCAGAACAGCGCGAAGCGTGCGGCGTTATCCGGCCAGTCCTCGCCGTCGGCGTTCTGGTACGGGTTGCCGGGCCGCTCGAAGGCCGGGGCGGCGATCAGATACAGCGGCAGCTTGCGTCGTCCGCCGGCCGGCAGTTCGCCGCGCAGCAGGGTCACGCTGCCGCCGTACAGCGCCGACCGGGCCACCGGTTCGGCGCCCGGCAGCGCCTCGCGCACCGCCGGGTAGGCGGGCAGCACCAGGCGGGCATCGACACCGAGGGCACGCAGCGCCGGCGGCAGGGCGCCGGCGACGTCGCCCAGGCCACCGGTCTTGATCAGCGGCCAGGCCTCGCTGGCCGCCAGCAGCACGCGCGGGCGCTTCACGGCACCTCCAGCACCAGCGCCGCCAGCGGCGGCAGGGTGATGGACACCGACCACGGTCGGCCCATCCAGGGCACCGGCTCGGCGTCGGCGCCGGCGGCGCCGACGTTGCCGCCGCCGTAGTGGCCGGAGTCGGAATTGAGGCGTACCGCATACCAGCCGGGGCCGGGTACGCCCAGGCGGTAGCCGTGGCGCACCACCGGCGTGAAATTGAGCACCACCAGCATGCTGCGGCCGCCGCCGTGACGCAGATAACTGATCACCGAGTGCGTGGCGTCGTTGCAGTCGACCCATTCGAAGCCGTGCGGTTCGAAGTCGTGCCCGTGCAGGGGCGGCTGGTCGCGGTACAGGTGCGCCAGGTCGCGGGTGAGCGCGTGCAGGCCGCGGTGGCGGTCATGGTCGAGCAGGTGCCAGTCCAGGGCGCGGTCGTGGTTCCATTCCGCCCACTGGCCGAACTCGCCGCCCATGAACAGCAG
>DQBD01000149.1:2500-6946 GCA_003526065.1 Gammaproteobacteria bacterium
TTCTTGCCCGGGAAGGTGAACTGGTAGGCCAGCAGCAGGCGCAGGTTGGCGAAGCGCTGCCACGTGTCGCCGGGCATCTTGTCCAGCAGGGCGCGCTTGCCGTGCACCACCTCGTCGTGGCTCAGCGGCAGCACGAAGTTTTCCGAGTAGGCGTACAGCATGCCGAAGGTCAGCCGTTCGTGGTGATAGGCGCGGTGCACCGGGTCGTGCTGCAGGTAATCGAGCGTGTCGTGCATCCAGCCCATGTTCCACTTCAGGGCGAAACCCAGCCCGCCGGCCCAGGCCGGGCGCGAGACCTGCGGCCAGGCGGTGGATTCCTCGGCAATCATCAACGTGCCGGGGTGCTGGCCCTGCACCACGCCGCACACCTCGCGCAGGAACTCGACCGCTTCCAGGTTCTCGTTGCCGCCGTGGCGGTTGGGCAGCCACTGCCCGGGGCCGCGCGAGTAGTCCAGGTACAGCATGGAGGCGACCGCATCCACGCGCAGGCCGTCGACGTGGAAGGCTTCCACCCAGTGCAGCGCCGAACCGATGAGGAAGCTTTTCACCTCGGCACGGCCGAAGTTGAAGATCAGCGTGCCCCAGTCGGGGTGCTCGCCCAGGCGCGGGTCGGCGTGTTCGTACAGCGCCGTGCCGTCGAACCGTGCCAGGGCGTGGTCGTCGCGCGGAAAGTGCGCCGGTACCCAGTCCAGGATGACGCCGATGCCGGCCTGGTGCAGGCGGTCGATCAGCAGCCGCAGGCCGTCCGGGTCGCCGTGGCGGGCGGTCGGCGCGAAGTAGCCGGTGCACTGGTAACCCCAGGAGCCGTCGAACGGATGTTCCATGACCGGCAGCAGCTCGACGTGGGTGAAGCCCAGATCGCTGACGTACGGCACCAGCTGGTCGGCGATTTCCTGGTAGCTCTGGAAGCTGCCGTCCGGGCGGCGGCGCCAGGAGCCCAGGTGCAGCTCGTAGATGCTGATCGGCTGCCGGTGCCAGTCGTTGGCGGCGCGCCGTTCGAGCCAGGCGTGATCGCCCCAGACATGGCGGCTGGGCGCGGTCACCCGGCTGGCGTTGGCCGGACGCATTTCGCCGGCGCGGGCATAGGGGTCCGCCTTCAGCAGCAGGCCGTGCGCGGTGCGCAGCTCGAACTTGTACAGCTGGCCCGCCCGCGCGCCGGGGATGAACAGCTCCCAGACGCCACTGTCTGCGCGGCTGCGCATGGGGTGCCAGCGCCCGTCCCAGCCGTTCCAGTCGCCGACCACCGACACGCCCTGCGCGTTTGGCGCCCAGACGGCGAACAGCACGCCGTCGACGCCGTCCACCTGGCGCGGATGGGCGCCGAGCACGTTCTGCGGATGCCAGTGCCGGCCTTGCCCGAACAGGTGCAGGTCGAAGTCGGACAACAGCGGCTTGAAAGTGTAGGGGTCGGTGTATGTATGATCATTTCCCGCGCTGTCCCGCCAGTGCAGCGTGTAATGGGCCGGTAGCAGGCGCTCGCCAACATCGGCTTCGAACACGTCGCTGCCCGGCAGGCGTCGCCAGGACGCGTCGGGCACGCCGGCCAGTGCCACCTGCGCGGCGCCTGGGCACAGGGCGCGCAGGCGGTGGCCGTGACGGCCCAGCAGGCGGAACGGATCGTGCAGGTGGCCGCTGGTCAGGCGCTGCAGGTCGGCGAGCGGGAATTCTGGAATGCTTGTTGCGTTCACTCAGCTGACGGGATGTTGGTGGCGGCGTGGGGCATGGTATCAATCGCGGTAAACGGGCCTGTCAACGAACAGTGGAGGAGTCGACGCATGAACGGTGCCAGCCGTCCCGAGCGCTTCATCAGTGAACTCACGCGTGACACGCTGGCATTGGTCCTGGCCGGTGGCCGTGGCAGTCGCCTGGAGCAGCTCACCCTGTGGCGCGCGAAGCCGGCGGTGCCGTTTGGCGGCAAGTTCCGCATCATCGATTTCCCGTTGTCGAACTGCGTCAACTCCGGCATTCGCCGCATCGGCGTGCTGACCCAGTACAAGGCGCATTCGCTGATCCTGCACATCCAGCGCGGCTGGGGCCACTTGAGTGGCCAGTTCGGCGAGTTCGTGGAGCTGTTGCCGGCCCAGCAGCGGCTGGAGACATCCTGGTATGCCGGTACCGCCGACGCGGTGTGGCAGAACCTGGACATCATTTCGGCCCACAACCCCGAGTACGTGCTGATCCTGGCGGGTGATCACATCTACAAGATGGACTACGGCCCCATGCTGGCCGCCCATGTCACGCGCGAGGCCGACGTGACGGTGGGGTGTTTCGAGGTGCCGGTGGCGGATGCCAGGGGCTTCGGCGTGATGGCGGTTGACGAGGATCTGCGCATCAGCAGCTTCATCGAGAAGCCGCCCGAGCCACCGTCAATTCCCGGTCGCGAGGGTGTGGCCCTGTGCTCGATGGGCATCTACGTGTTCAACAGGCGGTTTCTGTTCGAGCAGCTGTACAAGGACGCCGACACGCCGCGTTCGCAGCACGATTTCGGGCGCGACATCATTCCCGCGCTGCTGGAGCGTTACCGTGCCTTCGCTTACCCGTTCGTGGACACGCAGACGGGCGGTCAGGCCTATTGGCGGGATGTCGGAACGCTCGATGCCTACTACGCCGCCAACCTGGACCTGGTGGAGGTGACGCCGGAATTGAATCTCTATGACACCGACTGGCCGATCTGGACCCTGCAGGAGCAGGTGCCGCCGGCGAAGTTCGTGTTCGACGATGACGGACGGCGCGGCATGGCTGTGGACTCGGTGGTGAGCGGCGGCTGCGTCATTTCCGGCGCGTCGCTGCGCCGCTCGCTGCTGTTCACCAATGTGCGTGTCGAGGCCGGCACGCAGCTCGACGAGTGTGTGGTGCTGCCGCAGGTACACATCGGCGAAGGGTGTCGCATCCGTCGCGCCATCATCGAGCGTGGCTGCGTGGTGCCCGCCGGCACGGTGGTGGGCTATGACGCCGAGGCGGATGCCCGGCGCTTCAAGGTGACACCGGGGGGCGTCACGCTGGTGATCCCGGAGATGCTCGGCCAGGCGCTGCACCATGCCCGCTGAGCGACGTGCCGGCCTGCTGCTGCACCCGACCTCGTTCCCCGGGCCATTCCCCCGCGGTGATCTGGGGCATCAGGCTTATCGGTTCGTCGAGTTTCTCGCGGCGACCGGCTGTGCCGTGTGGCAGATGCTCCCGGTGGGACCCACCGGCAACGGCAGCAGCCCGTATCAGTCGACGTCCAGTCATGCGGGCTGCCGGGAGCTGATCAGCCTCGACTGGCTGCGCGACCGCGGCTGGCTGGACACGGTCGATCCCGCCCGGTCGCGGGACGCGCATCTGCGGTCGGCAGCCACGGCATTTGCCGCCCGTCCGGCGGCCGATTACCCGGATTTCTGCGCCCGCGAGGCGCACTGGCTGGACGATTTTGCGCTGTACACCGTGCTCAAGGCACAGCACGGTGGCAGTGGCTGGACACGCTGGCCCGATCCGTTGCGCCGGCGTGATCCGGACGCGCTGACGGCGGTCCGCGAGCGCCTGAACGCCCAGATGCAACGCGTCCGCTTCGAGCAGTACGTGTTTTTCACCCAGTGGCAGGAGCTGCGTGCCTACGCACATCGACACGGCGTTCAGCTGTTCGGCGACATGCCGTTGTTCGTGGCCCATGACAGCGCCGACGTGTGGGCGACGCCGCAGGCCTTTTTACTGGACGCCGACGGACAGCCACAGTTCGTTGCTGGTGTGCCGCCGGACTATTTTTCCGCCGACGGTCAGCGCTGGGGCAACCCACAGTACCGGTGGGATTGGCACCAAGCCGGCGACTTCGCCTGGTGGCGCGCCCGTATCGGTACGCTGGCCCAACGCTTCGACCTGCTGCGCATCGACCACTTTCGCGGCCTGCAGGCGGTATGGATGATCGCCGCCGATGCGCCGACGGCGGCCAACGGCGTCTGGCAGGAAACGCCGGGCCAGGCACTGCTGACGGCGATCCGGCAGGCGTTCCCCGACCTGCAGCTGGTGGCCGAGAATCTCGGGATCATCACACCGGAGGTCGAGGCGCTGCGCCGTCGGTTCGGCCTGCCGGGCATGGTGGTGCTGCAGTTCGCCTTCGACGGTGATGGCAGCAACCCGCACCTGCCCCACAACCACGCGCGCGATGACCTGGTCTACACCGGCACGCACGACAACGACACCACGTTCTCCTGGTTCACGGCGGCACCACAGGCCGTGCGCGAGCGCGCCCTGGACTACCTGGGGCGGCCAGGGGAGGACATGCCCCTGCCCATGATCCGGGCGGCGCTGGGGTCGGTGGCCGACCTGGCCGTGCTGCCGGTCCAGGACCTGCTGGGTCTGGACGGGCGCGCGCGCATGAACACCCCTGGCACGCTGCACGGCAACTGGCTGTGGCGTTTGATGCCCGGTCAGTTGACGGGCCCGGCGGCCGAGCGCCTGCGCGGGCTGCTG
>DQBD01000030.1:0-1873 GCA_003526065.1 Gammaproteobacteria bacterium
AGGAACTGGTTGCCCAGGCCCTCGCCGCGCGAGGCGCCGGCCACCAGGCCGGCGATATCGACGAACGTCATGCTGGCCGGCACCACCTTCTGCGGCCGCACGATGCCGGCCAGCCGGTCCAGGCGCGGATCGGGCATCGCGACGATGCCGACGTGCGGATCAATGGTGCAGAACGGATAGTTCTCGGCCGCGATGCCGGCCTGCGTGAGAGCGTTGAACAAGGTCGACTTGCCGACGTTGGGCAGTCCGACGATGCCACAGCGAAAACCCATGCGGTGAATCCTGAATAGCGGTGGAACGGTCAGCCGGCGCCTGCACGCCGCGGACGGGTGTTGAGCTGCTGCATGACCGGCGCGATCTCGCCATCAAGCAGCCGCGGCAAAGTGGCCAGCGCGGCATCGATGGCCGCCGCGATGCCCTGCGCCTGATCGCCCGGCGGCGTGCCGAGCACGTACGGCGTCACCAGCGGCGCCGCGCCGGGGTGGCCAATGCCCAGACGCAGGCGCAGGAAGGCCGGCGAACCGAAGGCGCCGATGATGCTGCGAAGACCGTTGTGGCCACCATGACCGCCACCGGCCTTCAGGCGCAGTTCGCCCGGCGGCAGGTCCAGTTCATCATGCGCCACGAGTATCTGCGCCACCGGGATCCGGTAGTAGGCGGCCAGCGCCTGCACCGCGCGGCCGCTGTCGTTCATGAAGGTCAGGGGCTTCAGCAGGCGCACGTCGCGACCGCCGTGGCGCAAGGTGGCCACCTCGCCGTGAAAGCGACGCTCGGTCTTCAGCGCCAGGTGTTCGGCCGCCACCAGGCGGTCCACAAACGAAAAGCCCGCGTTGTGCCGGGTATCGGCATAACGCGGGCCCGGGTTGCCGAGACCGACGATGAGCTGGATCAACGCTGCGTCGTGGCCGCTGGCGACACCGACTCAGTCGGCGCCGCCCTCACCCTCACCGGCTTCCTCGCCGGTCTGTTCCGGCTCCACCTCGGCACGACGCGGCGGATGGATGGACACCACCGGCAGGTCGTGGTCGGCGCCCAGCGCCAGCGCCGGAACGCTCACGCCCGACGGCAGCTTCAGATCCGACAGGTGCAGCGAATGGCCCAGTTCCAGAGCACTGACGTCGACCTCGATGAACTCGGGCAGATCCTTGGCCAGACACTCGATCTCGAGCTCGGGCATCAGGTGCGAGATCACGCCGCCGGCCTGCTTGACGCCCGGCGCCACGTCCTCGCCCACGAAGTGCACCGGCACCGTCATGCGCAGCTTGCGGTCGGCGCTGACACGCAGGAAGTCCAGGTGCAGCACCTGCCGCTTGTAGGGGTGCATCTGCACATCGCGCAGCACCACCTGCTCGCTGCGGCCGTCCACGTCCACCGTCAGCACGTGGGAATGGAAGGCTTCCTTTTCCAGGTGGTGGATGGTGTCGTTGTGATCCAGCGTAATCTCGGCGTTGGCCTGATTGCCGCCATAGATGACGGCCGGCACGCGGCCGGCACGGCGCAACCGGCGCGACGCACCCGTCCCGCCAGCGCTGCGCGGCTCGGCGGCAATCTCAAACTGGTTTTCCATGACCGGAAACTCCGTGGCAACGGTATGACGCAGGCTTCGCGGCCGACCCCGTCAGCGGTCGGGCTGGCCACGCTGCGCGAAAAAAACGGAACGCGAAATAGTACTACAGGTTTACGGGAACGCCGACGCTCAACCCATCAGCAAGGTGCTGACCGAATCCTCGTCGCTGATGCGGCGCATGGTCTCGGCCAGCAGCTCGGCGATGCTCAGCTGGCGAATGCGCGGGCAGTCCGCCGCATCGGCGCGCAACGGCAACGTGTCGGTCACCACCAGCTCGTCCAGGCTGCTGCGCATGATGTTCTCGAC
>DQBD01000030.1:2194-6708 GCA_003526065.1 Gammaproteobacteria bacterium
GTGACGTAGGCCACCACGCGCACGGCGCCGTGCTGCTTGAGCGCATCGGCCGCCTTGCCAAGCGTGCCGGCGGTATCGACCAGGTCGTCGATCATCACGCAGGTACGCCCCCCGACGTCGCCGATGATGTTCATCACCTGCGACTGGTTGGCGCGCGGCCGGCGCTTGTCGATGATGGCCAGGTCGGCGTCGTCCAGGTGCTTGGCCAGCGCCCGGGCGCGCACCACGCCACCGACATCCGGCGACACCACCATCAGGTTGTCGTAGCGATGACGCCAGATGTCGCCCAGCAGCACCGGCGAGGCGTACACGTTGTCGATGGCGATGTCGTAGAAGCCCTGGATCTGGTCCGCATGCAGGTCGACCGTCAGCACCCGGTCGGTCCCGGCGGCGGCGATCATCTTGGCCACCACCTTGGCCGAGATCGGTACCCGCGCACCCAGCATGCGCCGATCCTGTCGCGAGTACCCCATGTAGGGCATGACCGCCGTGATGCGCGCCGCCGACGCCCGACGCATGGCGTCGACCATGATCAGCAGCTCCATCAGATTCTCGTCGGTCGGCGCACCGGTGGACTGGACGATGAACACGTCCTTGCCACGCACGTTGTCGATGACCTCGACCTGCGCCTCGCCGTCGCTGAAACGGTCCACGACCGCCTTGCCCAGTGGCTGGCCGAGGTACTGGGAAATGGATTCAGCCAGTTTCGGACAGGCACTGCCCGAAAACACCATCATGCCGCCGTAGGCCATGGATTCCTCGCCAAGAAGAGCCGCGCGCCGAGCCCGGCGCGATCAGTCGAAAATGGCTGGGGTGCCAGGATTCGAACCTGGGAATGCGGGGATCAAAACCCCGTGCCTTACCGCTTGGCGACACCCCAGCGGAAATCGGTTGTGTCAGTCGTCCAGCAACGGGTGGCGATTGAGACCGCGCACCACCCAGCCACGCCAGGGCGCCGGCAGCGCCGCTAGCGCCTGCGCCGCCTGCGCGTGTCCCTCGAAGCGGGCAAAAAGACTCCCGCCGGTACCGGAAAGTTGCGCCCGCCCGTAGCGGCTCAGCCATCTATAGGCAGCATCCACGGCCGGATACAGCTGGCGAACCACCGCCAGACAATCGTTGCCGGTCGTTCCGTCACGAAAGCGTGAAATTGTGATTGGCGGGGTATTGCGTGTCAATTTTGGGTGCCCGAACACGGCCGCCGTGGCCACCGCGGCGCCGCAGTCGACAATGAGGTACCACGGCTGATCCAGCTCGATCGGCGTCAGGCGCTCGCCCACCCCCTCCGCCCAGGCCGCCCGCCCACCGATGAACACCGGCACATCGGCACCCAGCGCAAGACCAATCCCGGCCAGCGCCTCGCGCGGCAGGCGCAGGTCCCACAGCCGGTTCAACGCCAGCAGCACGGTGGCGGCGTCCGAACTGCCGCCGCCCAGACCACCGCCCATCGGAACGCGCTTGGTCAACGCAATGTCCACGCCCTGCCGGCAGCCGCTGTGCACCTGCAACGCGCGCGCCGCACGGACGCACAGATCCTGCTCGGGCGGCACGCCGGGCAGCGGCGTGAGCATACGCAGCGCGCCATCGGCACGGGGCGTCAGGTGCAGCGTGTCGCACAGGTCGACGAACTGGAACACCGTCTGCAGCAGGTGGTAACCGTCGGCGCGCCGACCGACGATGTGCAGGAACAGGTTGAGCTTGGCCGGTGCCGGCCAGGCACGCGCCGCTTCAGGGTGCATCGGCTCCCGGCGCCCAGTCGCTGATGGCCAGGCGCAGCTCGACATCGCCGCGCCGCGCCTTGAGCTTGACGGGCAGGCTCCACGGCGGCACCGGCCGATATTCGGTGTACTCGATCTCCCAGCCGTCCTGGCGCAGCACGTTCAGCCGGTTGGCGCCATCCAGCTGCAGCGTGTCGACCGGACCCGGCGCCGGGCGGCCGAGCACCCAGTAACGCAGGCTGTCCACCGGCAAGGGCGTCTGCGGCAGCGCGTCGGCCAGCAGCACGGCCGCGCTGGCCGCCTCGATCGGCGGCTCGCCGGCACGCTCCAGACGCGCCCCGGCGCTGTTCTCGGTCAGATGCAGCGCGCCGCGCCCGAACGCGCCGTGCACGCGCAGGTCAAATCCGCCCGTTCCCTGCCACCACTGGATGCTGCCGCTGACCGATTCCTGGGCCGTGCGCAAGGCCAGCCGGCCAGTCAGGCGCCAGTCGCCGATCCGCTCCAGCGCCACCAGGCGGTCGGACCAGGCAGTCGCTGGCCCGGGCGGCACCGTCGGACCGCGCCCGGCGCAGCCAGCCAGCAGCATCAGCAGCGCCAGCGCCGTGCACGCGCGCCGCACGCTCACTTGTTCTGGCCGTCGTGCATGCCCAGGGTGTCGCGCACGTGACGCAAGCGCGCGTCATGCGGGGTTCGCGCCAAGGCCTCCGCCAACACATCACGCGCCTCGTCCGTGCGTCCGAGCGCATGCAGCACCTGCACCAGGTGCGCGTAGACCTCGGCGTCGGGCAGCAGGCTGAGTGCCTGGCGCAGGTAGCGCTCGGCCGCCGTCAGGTCGCCCTTGCGGTACAGCACCCAGCCCAGACTGTCGAGGATGTACGGGTTGTCCGGCGACTGATCCAGCGCGCGCTGGATCAGCCTGTGCGCCTCATCCAGGCGCTCGCCGCGATCGGCCAGGGTGTAGCCCCAGGCGTTCAGCGCGTTGGTGTTGTCGGGGTCCAGTTCGAGGATGCGCTTGAGGTCACGCTCCATGTCCGCCGGCCGGTTCAGCTTGTCCAGCACCATGGAACGGGCGAACAGCAGTTCCAGGTTGTCCGGCTGCTCGACCAGCGCCTCGTTGATCAACCGTTCCGCCTGCGCCGCCCGGCCGCCCTGCAGCAGAAGATCCGAGCGCGCCAGCAGCAAACGCAGGCGCTCCCCCTCGTCCTGATGGGCCTGCGCCAGCAGGTCGACGGCGGCGTCGAGATGCCCGGACGCCGCCAGCAGTTCGGCCCGCCGCAGCAGGGCGTCGAGTCGATGCTCGCCGCCCCCGACCTTGGCATACCAGTCGATCGCCTGCCGGGTGTCGCCGGCATCCTCGGCCAGCTTGCCAAGATAGAAATGCGCCTGATCGGTGCGCTGCCCGTCGGCCGCCAGCTTCAGCAGTTGCTCACGGGCAACGCGACGATCGCCCAGCTGTCCCGCCAGCAAAGCGGCCGCCAGGCGCGCGTCGGCATTGGCGGGTTCGATCCTGAGCACCTGCTCGAACGCCGCGAGCGCCGCCGCATACTCCTTGCCGTCCAGCAGTGCCCGCGCCAGGGCCAGGTGGCCGCGTACGTGACGCGGGTGGCGGGCGAGGAACTGACTCAACAGCGCGGCCGCCGCCTGCCATTGATCGCTCTGGTGCAGCACCTGCGCACGCAGCAGCACCGCCTCGGCACCGTCCTCCTGCAGCCGCAGGAGACGCTCGCTGCTGCGCTGCGCGCGCTCGAGATCTTCCAGTTCGAGCGCGGACAGTGTGTAGACGTACAAGGCATCGGCGTCGGTCGGACGCAGTTCGAGCACCCCGTCGAGCACCCCGAACAGGGTCTGCGGCGGCACGTTCTGATTCAGCAGCCGCACGAGATTCAAATAGTCCTGCCGGCTGCCGAAGGCGTCGAGCGCCAGCAGCGCGCGCAGATGGGCGCGCGCCGCCTCGATGTTGCCGTTCTGCAGTTCGAAGGCCACCAGCAGCTGCGCCGCGTCCGTGCTGTCCGGCCGCAGGCGCTGCCAGACACCCGCCGCGGCGATGGCGGCGGGCACATCCTGGCCGTACAGCGCTGCCTGGATGGCGCGCCGCGCCAGCCCCACATCACCGGTCAGTTCGGCCACGGCGGTATACTTGGCGGCCGCCTCGGCATAGGCGCCGCGCTGGATGGCGAAATCCGCCGTCAGCAGATCCAGCACCGCCTGTTCGCGGTTTGTGTCTCGCAGCGGTGCGCTACCCACCCGTAGCGGCGCCGCCGGCTGGCTGGCACAGCCCAGCAATAGCGAGCTGACGACCAGGATGAGTAATCGTTTGTACATGCCGCGTAAAACCCAGGGCGCGGAAATCCGATTCAGGCCACCCGCCTGACGGCGGACCGGCGGTGTTTGTTGGCTATTATGCGCCCGCCGTTCGCCCGAGCTACCTGACTTCGCCGGCCGCCCCGCCATGCAGTTACTCGCCCTCGGCATCAGCCATCACACCGCGCCGCTCGACGTGCGCGAACAGGTGGCCATCGTTCCCGAACGCCAGGAAGCGCAGCTGCGCTCGTTGCTGCGTCAGCCGGACGTGTGCGAAGCCAGCCTGTGGTCTACCTGCAATCGCACTGAACTGGTAGTGGCCCTGCAACAGCCCGAATCGGGCAGCCCCCTGGAGTGGTTTCGCAACGCCTGCGCCGGGCTGCGCCACCCCATCGACCCGTACCTGGCCATCTTTCGCGGACCGCTGGCGGCGCGCCACATGTTCCGCCTGGCCGGCGGGCTCGACTCGCTGGTCGTCGGCGAACCGCAGATTCTCGG
>DQBD01000030.1:6946-7327 GCA_003526065.1 Gammaproteobacteria bacterium
GGGCGCACCTACCAGCAGGCATTCGCGGTTGCCAAGCGCATCCGCACCGACACCGCCATCGGCAGCAACCCGGTGTCGGTGGCGTTCGCCGCGGTCACGCTGGCGCGGCAGATCTTCGGCGACCTCGGGCAGCACACGGCGCTGATCATCGGCGCCGGCGACACGGCCGAACTCACCCTGCGCCACCTGCACGGCCAGGGCATGCGGAATCTGATCGTGGCCAACCGCACCCAGGCCCGGGCGGAAGCGCTGGCGGCTCCCTATGGCGCCCAGGTGGTGCCGCTGGGAGCCGTGCCCGCCGTGCTGGAACGGGCCGACATCGTTCTGAGATCGGAAGAGCACACGTCTGAACTCCAGTCACACAGCACGATGTCGGCCCGT
>DQBD01000075.1 GCA_003526065.1 Gammaproteobacteria bacterium
TGGGATCGAGCGCGTGCGTGTCGCCGCCGGCGCGGCGCCCGGCGCTCGCGCCAACCTGCGGCGGCAGGTGGTCGACCTGTACCGGCGCGGTACCTTGCCGGCGCTGCTCAGCGTGTCGTGTGCCATCGGTCTGATGGGCGTGTTGTGGCCGGTGCTGTCGGCGCCGGTGCTGACGGCGTGGCTGTCGATGCAGCTGCTGATCGCCGTCGGGCGCCTGCGCTTGGTCGGGCGGTTCAACCGCCACCGGGTGAGCGACGATCGTCTGTGGCGGTGGCGCAATTACTACGCCAGCGCGGCGCTGACGACCGGCCTGGTGTGGGGTGGCGGCAGTGTGCTGCTGGTGATGAACGCGCCGGCGGTGCAGCAGGTGTTGACCTGGGTTGTGCTCAGCGCCGCCGTTCTGGTGGAATTCCCGGCCCTGGCGCGTCTGGGACGGCCGTTTTTCGGCCTGCTGGTCGCTGCCCTGGCGGCGCCGCTGGGGCTCATGCTGTTTGGTTCGCCGCCGCTGCCGGATGCTGCCGCGGCGTTGCTGTTGTTGGCGTTTGCCAGCGCGCTGGCGGGGATGGAGCTGCGTCGCACGTACGTCGATGGCTTGCAGCTGGAGGTGGAGTTCGCCCGTCTGGCGCGCCTCGATCAGCTCACCGGCCTGGCGAATCGGCGCTGTTTCGACGAGACCCTGGCCGGCGAATGGCAGCGTGTCCAGCGGCATGGCGGGGAGTTGGCGCTGGTGGTGTTCGACGTGGACGAGTTCAAACCCTACAACGATCATTTCGGTCATCCCGGCGGTGACAGCTGCCTGCGACGCCTGGCCGCTGCCGCCCGCGAGGTGGTGCATCGTCACGGCGACCTGGTGGCGCGCCTGGGTGGCGAGGAGTTCGCGGTGGTGTTGCCGCAGACTCCCGCCAGTGGCGCCGCAGCGGTGGCGGACACCCTGCGTCAGGCGGTCGAGAACCTGAAACTGCCGCATGCACCCGGCGCCGGGCGGGAGATGGTCACCATCAGCGCCGGTGTGGCCAGCGTGCGGCCAAGTGGCGAGCGACGCGTCGAGGATCTTGTGGAAGCGGCGGACCGGGCGCTGTATGCCGCCAAGCGGGCCGGCCGTAACCGCGTGGTCACGGCGCCGCTTTTCGACGACAGCGTCAGTGGGCCGGCGGCGGCCGTGCGGGTGTCGGCATGAGCGCATGGGCCGGCTGGGTGCTGCCGCCGCTGATTGGCGCCGTGATCGGCGGCGTGACCAACGACATCGCCATTCGCATGCTGTTTCGGCCCTACCAACCCTGGCGCATCGGCCGTCTTGGGGTGCCGCTGACGCCGGGGCTGATCCCGCGGGAACGTGCGCAGATCGCGGAGGCCATCGCCGACACGTTCACTGCCCACGTGCTCGACGGTGATCAGGTGGCCGATCTGCTGCTGACCGAGCCGGTGCGCGCGCGCTTGCGCGACAAGGTGGCCGGCATGGTCGAGCAGCTCGGTGGTCTGCTGGGTGCCAACGCGGCCATGCTGTCGATGGCCAAGGGCATGGCCGGCGATTTGCTGTTGCGTGAGGTCGACGCGCTGGCGCGGGCCGACGGGCCCAGCGCAGAGCACATCCGCGAGCGCATTCGTGCCCGTATCGACGCGCTCGACGTGGCCAAGCTGGAGGCGCTGGTGCTGGGGTTCTCGCGCAAGCAGTTTCGCGCGATCACCTATTTTGGCGTGCTGGTGGGGGGGCTGATCGGCTTCGTGCAGGTGCTGCTGACGCAGGTGCTCGCCGTGTATTGAGCGGGTCCGGCGCTATCATGGCGGCCGGCCAACCACGCCTCACAGGGGAGAATCACCATGCCTGACGTCGTCAGCAGTCGGCTGCCTACCGGCGGTTTCGAGACCTTCTTTCATACCTGCGGCGCTGCCGATGCGCCGCCGGTGATCCTGCTGCACGGCTCGGGCCCGGGCGCCAACGCCATGTCCAACTGGGTGCATGCGCTGCCGTTCCTGGGCGAGCGTTACCGTGCCATCGCGCCCGACATCGCCGGCTTCGGCGAAAGCCAGCACCATGCGCCGCCCACCGGTGCGGCGGCGTGGATCGATGTGTGGACGGCGCAGATCATCGCGCTGCTGGACGGCCTTGGCATCGAGAAGGCGCACCTGGTCGGCAACTCGATGGGCGGTGGTGTGACGCTGCAGTTGTTGCGTCGCCATCCGCAGCGCTTCGAGCGGGTGGTGCTGATGGGCGCGGTCGGCGCGCCGTTCACCACCACCGAGGGGTTGCGTCGCGGCTGGGGCTATTACCGCACCGGCACCGAGGAGGAGCTGGCGTACCTGGTGCGCAAGTTCCTGCACAACCCGGACGTGCTGGGCGGCGACGTGGATTCGATTGCGCGTCAGCGCTACGGACTGGTGATGCAGGATCGCATCCGCACCCAGTTCGAGGCCATGTTCCCGGGCGACGCACAGACGCACGTGGACGCCTTCGTGGTGCCGGAGCACGAGCTGCGCGCCATGAACCACCCGACGCTGGTGACACACGGGCGCGAGGACTTCTTCATCCCGACCAGCACCAGCCTGTACGTGGCCGAGCGCATGCCCAACGCCCAGCTGCACATGTTCCACCACTGCGGCCACTGGATTCAGATCGAGCAGCGCCAGGCCTTCAATCAATTGGTGCTGGATTTCCTGGACGGCCGTTTCGGCTGAGCCGCCGAGAACCCCGCGGCCGACGCGTCGCCGCCGGCCCGTGTCGGGATGCTCCCGAGCGCGGGTTCCGGCGGTGCCGGACGGTGTCTTAGCCGGCGGCGATGCCGCGCGTCAGGATGTCCATCATCTGCGCGCTGTAGTCGTGAGGGTCGTCGGCGAAGTCGATGTCCTGAAAATGCCGCAGCAGGGGGCGGGTCTGGGCATAGAACACGTTGCCGGCGTTCACCAGCACGGCGATCAGCGCCGGGTTGACGTCGGCCCGTAGCTGGCCGGCGGTCTGGCCGGCGCGGATCAGCTCCACCAGGCGGTGGAAACTGGCGGCGAAGTCGTCGCGCACCGGCTGGATATCGCTCTCGTCACAGTCACTGGTCAGCGCACGCAGCACCAGGCGGCTGGACATGGGATCTTCGATGTAATCGCACAGACGCATGCGCGCATAGGCGTTCAGGCGTCCGATGCCGTCTTCTTCCAGCCGCGAGACCGCGTCGATGGAGTCGGTGAACGAGCGGCAGGCGTTCTTCAGGACTTCCTGGTACAGAGCCGCCTTGCTCTTGAAGTGATGGAAGATGTTTGCCTTGCTGACGTCGGCCCGCTTTGCGATGGCGCTGATGGAGGCGGCGTCGTAGCCCTGACTGGAAAAAATTTCCGCCGCCGCCCGGAGGACTCGGTGGGCGGCGGCGGCACAGGGTTTGGGAGGGGAGGGGTTCGTCATTATGTGTAACAACTAACTGGTTCGGAGGGGTGGACCGACCGGTCAGTCGGCGTTGATGTTAAGCCCGTTGTGGGGCGGTTGCAAGAGGGGGCGAACGATGCCGTCAGGACGCCGCCACGGGGTTGCGCAGCACGCCGATGCCGTCGATTTCCACGCGGACCTCGTCGCCGGATTGCATCCACAGCGGCGGCGTGCGGGCAGCGCCGACGCCGCTCGGGGTGCCGGTGAGAATGACGCTGCCGGGCTCGAGCGTGCAGTCGGCACTCAAAAACTCGATCAGCGTCGGCACGTCGAAAATCATGTCGCTGGTGTTGGCGGACTGCACCGTCTGTCCATTCAGGACGGTGCGGATATCCAGCGCGTTGGGGTTGGGGATTTCGTCGGCCGTGACCAGGACCGGGCCGAGCGGGCAGAAGGTGTCGAACGACTTGCCGCGACAGAACTGTCCGCCACCCCACTCCATCTGCCAGTCGCGGGCGCTGACGTCGTTGGCGCAGGTGTAGCCGAGCACGTGGTCGAGGGCGTCGGCGGCGCGCACGTTCTTCGCCCGACGGCCGATGACCACGGCCAGCTCGCATTCGTAGTCCACCTTGTGGCTGGGTGCCTGCGTGGGGATGAGGATGGGCTGTTCGGGGTGGTGCAGGGCCGCACGCGCCTTGATGAACAGCACCGGATACTGCGGGATGGCGGCGCCGGTTTCCTGGGCGTGCTTGCGGTAGTTGAGGCCGATGCAGTAGATCGTGGGCGGCGCCACCGGCGCCAGCAGCGGGGCATCGGCCGGTGCCGCGCGGTCACTGATCTGCCAGTCGCCGAACAGGTCGCCGTCGATGAAGCGGCGTTGGCCGGTGCTGTCCTCGGCGATGTGGCGCGGACCGTCGGCGGTGTCGATGCGGGCGATGCGGGCCATGCAAGTTCTCCTGTTTTCGGCGCCGGTGCTGGCGTAAATGGGTGCGCAGTGTAAGCGCTGCGTCACACGGCGGTGGCCTGACGCGCCTGACGCAGCATGTCGATCAGGCGCCCGCGCACGGCGTCGGCGGTATCGGCCGGCGTGTCGAAGGTCAGTCGTCGGGGCGTGCCGTCGGACACCATGTCGATGCCGTGCGGGTCAACGCCCACCAGCTCGGCATGGCCCGGATCGACGCCGAAATAGTGACGGCAGTAGGTGTGCACCGCGTCGGCGTGGTCGCGGTTCATGTGCTCGACGATGTCGGCCTCGACCTCCGCCAGCGGGTTGCGCAGGTCGACGGCGTCCGGCTCGATCCAGCCGATCTGGCCGAAGCCGCCGATGAAGCGCAGGCGCACCGCGCGCAGCGCGTAGAACGCGAAATCATGCGTGTCGGCGTAGGCGCGTGCCGCCGGGAAAAATCGGCAGTAGCGCGCGCCGGTCGCGGCGGCGTCGGACGGTGCGAGCCGGTAGGCGTCGGCCAGGAAGGTCAGGCGCGGGCCGGCCTGTGGGTCGGCCGCATCGGCCGGGTCGAACACGGTCAGTGACACGCGCGGGTCGTCGGCGATGTTGCGGGTGTGTTCGGCCAGGGTGCTGATGTAGATGACCGGCTCGCCGGTGGCACTGAGCACATAGGGCGTGATCGAGCCGAACGGGTAGCCGGGCAGGCTGCGCGATTGGGTGGCCAGCACGCCGTAGCGGCTGGCGCGCAGGAACTCGCTGGCAGTACGTGGGTGGTTCATGACGCGTTCGGGGTGTCGGGTAGCGGGGTGACGTCGACCTGCACGTCGATAGTGTGGTTGTCACCGCCACCGTAGATGATGCCCTTCAGGGGCGGCACGTCGCTGTAGTCGCGGCCCCAGGCGGTCACCACGTGACGGTCCGAGGGTTGCAGGTTGTTGGTCGGGTCCCAATCCTGCCAACCGACATCCGGCAGGTAAACCTGCAACCAGGCGTGCGAGGCGTCGGCGCCGGCCAGTTTGGCCTGTCCGGGCGGCGGCACGGTTTCGAGGTAACCGCTCACGTAGCGGGCGGCCAGGCCCAGGCTGCGCAGGCAGCCGATGGCCAGGTGGGCGAAGTCCTGACACACCCCGCGGCGGCGGCGAAGCACCTCCAGCGGTGGGGTGGTGACGTCGGTGGCGGCGGGGTCGTAGGCGAAATCGGCGTGGATGCGCGTCATCAGATCGGCCACGGCATCGGTCAGCGGGCGACCGGGCGCAAAGCTGCCGGCGGCGTACTCGTGCAGCGCGGCCTCGGCGCGGACCAGCGGCGAGTCCAGGCAGAACTGCATGGCGTCCAGCAGTTCGGCATCGTTCGGCGCGGCCAGGCGCTGGCGCGCCTGCTGCCAGTCCATGTCGCCGCCCAGCCACAACTGGCGGCGCTGCGCCGTCAGGCGCACGTCGCAGGTGGCCGTGATGGTCACGTCCTGGTGCGGTTGCAGGATGGCGAAATAGCTTGCGGTATTGCCGAAGTAGTCCTGCCGGTCGCGGTAGTCGCTGCACGGCGGCTGGATGTCGAGGCGCCCGCCGGTCAGTGTCTGCCCCGCGAAGCTGCGCGGCAGCAGGTGCGCTTCGTTGTGGCTGATGGCCACCGGCGCCTCGTAGCGGTAGCGCGTGGTGTGGACGATGCGGTAGTTCACGGTGGGTCGGCCGGCACATGCAGCAGCGGGTGGGGTGCGGCCGGCGTCTGGAAGTGGATGCTCGCGACCGTGTCCGACAGGGCACGCAGCAGGTACTCGCCGCGGGCCAGGAACTGATCCAGGGCGGCCGCGTCGAGACCCTGGTCGCCGGTGAAGGTGGTCAGGTCAAGCAGGCGCAGGCGGCTGGTTGCTTCCAGTGCCAGGCGGCCGGCGGTGTCCAGGCGCACGCCGTCGCTGCCGTGGGGGAGGGCGGCGAGATGGGTCTCGATAGCGCGCAACTGGGCGGCCAGGCTGCGCGGCTGACGCTGGTCGAGCAGCAGCAGCTCCAGGGCCACGGTCGTTTCGGGGCGTTGCTGGCGGTGGCGACGGAAGGCCGGCATCGCGTCGCAGAAGGCCAGCGCGGCGTCCAGCCGTGGTGGGCTGGCGGCGTCACACAGGAGACTGCGCAGCACCACGCCAAGGTTCTGGCCGCGCTCGATGCAGCGGCCCAGTTCCAGGAAATGCCAGCCGGTGTCATGTTCGAGCGCGTCGTGCAGCGCGCCTGCGAGTGCCAGCAGGGCCTGCAGCTGGCGCTGGCTGGTGACCGCCAGGCGTTCGACAGGTTCGCTGGGGTCGGCGGGCGTCGGAGGCCAGGGGGCGTCGGTCAGCAGGTGCAGGGCGTCCTCCGGCAGGCGCTCGCGCACCGCTTCGGTCGCCTGGCCGAGCGCCTGCAGGTTGAAGGCCACGCCCCCGGGGTGCTGGGCGTCGGTCAGCAGATCGAGAAACCGGTGCGGCAGGGTCTCGGGGGCCGCCTGTGTGGCGGCGCCCGGATGGTTGGCGGTCAGGCGGCCCAGGGTCTGCACCAGGGCCTGCAGCCGCTGCGTGGTCCATGGCGCCGGCATGCTGTCGGCCAGCGGGTCCAGGGTCAGGCGCAGCAGACGCAGGGCGGCGATGGCCCGCTCCAGGTAGCGTCCGGCCCAGAACAGGTTTTCGGCCGCGCGTCGCGGCAGCTCGCCGTGGGCCATCCCCGCAGGTGGCGTCGCCGGCAGCTGCATCGTTTCGGGTTCGGGCTCGCTGGCCAGGACCCACACGTCCTTGCCCATGGCGCCGGCCTGGTTGCTGATGAACAGCGTGTCGGCTTGTGGCGCCGTGCGTGCGAACCCGCCGGGCAACACCCGGTAGGCGTCGTTGCCGGCGGTCAGAAAGGCGCGCAGCAGTACCGGGCGCTGTTGCAGCTGCTGGTCGACGAACGAGGGCGCCGGTCGCGGCATGATGGCGGTCTGGGCCACAAACTGGGCCGGCTGCGCGCGCAGCCGGTCACGCCACATGTCCCGTTCCCGACGGCTGAGGTTTGCTCCGAAAACCGAGCGCTCGTCGACGCGCCGCTGCAGGCGCTTGATGACCAACTGTGGCAGGTGTTCGAGCACGTAGGACAGGTGCTGTGGGTCACCGCACCAGTAGCTGTCCACGCTCGGCAGGCGCAGTTCCTCGCCCAGGAAGTGCCGTGCCAGGGCCGGCAGGTAGGCACCCAGGGCCGGGTTTTCCAGCACGCCGCTGCCGAGCGGGTTGACGACGCTGACCTGGCGCCGGCGCGCGGCTTCCACCAGTCCCGGTACGCCGAGGAAGGAGTCGGGGCGCAGTTCCAGCGGGTCGCACCAGGCGTCGTCGACGCGCCGCCACAGCACATCCACCGGCGTCAGGCCCTCGAGCGCGCGCAGGTGCAGGCGTCCGCCGCGCATCACCAGATCCGAGCCTTCGACCAGCTGCAGGCCGAGCAGGCCGGCCAGCTGGGCCTGTTCGTAGTAGGTCTCGTTGTGTGGCCCCGGCGTGAGCAG
>DQBD01000011.1:0-2218 GCA_003526065.1 Gammaproteobacteria bacterium
ACCACCAGGCCGGCCTGGTGGTGCCGGTGATCCGCGACGCCGACCGACTGAGCGTGGTCGAGCTGTCGACCGCCATCGAGGAGCTGGCCGCCCGCGCCCGGGAGCGGCGCCTGGGGCCCGACGAACTGCGCGGCGCCACCTTCACGCTGTCGAACTGGGGCAGCCACGGCGGCCAGGACATCTTCGGCACCCCCATCATCAACCCGCCGCAGGTGGCCATCCTGGGCATGGGGCGGGTACGCAGCGAGCCGGTGGTGGTCGACGACAGCCGCATCGAGATCCAGCGCCGCCTGAACCTGGTGCTGTCCTACGACCACCGGCTGATCGACGGCGTGACGGCACTGCGCTTCATGCAGCCCATCCTGGCGGCGGTGGAGGACCCGCTGCTGCTGCTGGCAGACGCCTGAGCCGGCCGGTCACCGCGTGACCGGCGTCAGAACGCGAACTGCCACCCGGCGTTGAGGGTCCAGTCAGTGGCCAGTTGCGGCCCGTCGAGGTCCTGATAGACCGGGCGCAGGAATTCCAGCGCCAGGCGCTGGCCGCCCAGCGCGCCCGGCGGCGCCATGAGATTCACGCCAAGCCCCACATCCACCCGCCGGCCGCCTTGCGCCTGCGGGTCGTTTTCCGGCGACATGGCGACGCTCAGGTCATCGTCGCGACCGTGCACATTGCCCCAGCGCGTGCCGAGCACGCGCAGCGACGTGCTCACCGACCGGTTCCACAGGCGCGCCACCCAGGCGGTGGCCTCGCCACGGTGCCCGAAGCGGTAACCCTGGTCGTTGTCGTCCAGGCGCAGCACCGCACTGGCCTGCACGCCCCAGGACCAGCCGTCACGCAGCTCGCTGTAGGTCAGCGCCGGTCGCAGGTCGTAGGTGCCCGAACCCAGCTGCATGGTGTATCCCATGCGCATGGGGATCATGGCGCCGTGGGGGCCGTGAGGCATGGCGTCACGCGTGCTGACGCTGCCGGTCGGAAGGCTCAGACCCACCTTGCCCACCCAGCGACCGTGGGCGGTGCGCCCGGCGTCGAACAGGGCGGCGATCTCGGTATCGCCCCAGCCACTGGCATCCATGCGGTGCGGCACCGGCGCCGCCGGACCGTGCGCGTGCAGCTCGGCGTCCATGCTCATGTCGACGTAGTTGGCCATCAGCATCAGCGTGAGGCCGTCCGACCAGCCGTACATGGCCTCGAGCATGTGCATGTTCATGGCCATTCGCGTCGGCGCGGTGTGATACCCGTAACCGCCGGCGGCCACGCTGGAGTACGTGCGCTCCTTGCTGACATGATCGGTACCGTCGCGCAGGGCATCCTGATAGCTGCGCATCAGCCGGTAGCCGACCATCCATTCGCCCTCGCGATGCACGTGCTCGGCCATCACGCCGATCGGCGCATGCGCGTCGGCCCGGGCGCCTGGCGTGGCGTGGGCCCACGCCGGTGGTGTGACGGCAGCGGCGACGAGGGCGAGCGACAACGAAACGGAACGGCGCATGCGTGCGGGACTCCCTGGGTGCGCGACGGGTAACGGGAGCCGGATTGTGAACACCGCGACGGCCGGTGCCCATGCGACATACTGTCGCACGGGCCCTCAGGAGGACCGAGCGATGCAGCTTTACGGCTTTCACCTGTCCGGCAACACGCGCAAGGTGCGCCTGTGCCTGGCGGAACTCGCGGTCGACTACGCCTTTGTCAGCGTCGACCTGTCGGTCGGCGCGCAGCGGGCGCCGGACTATCTGCGGATCAACCCGAACGGCGTGGTGCCGACGCTGGTGGACGGCGCTCTCACGCTGTGGGAATCGTCGGCCATCCTGCTGTATCTGGCCGAGAAATACCCGCATGGCGGGCTGCTGCCATCACGGCTGGACGAGCGCGCCCGCGTCTACAAGTGGCTGGTGTGGCAGCCGGCCACCTTCAACCCGCCCCGCCAGCGGCTGGTCGCGGCACTGGCCAAGCCGGACGCCGACCGCGATGCGGCGCTGGTGGACACGTTGCGCGGCACCATCGCCCACAATCTGGAGATCCTGGCCGAGGCACTGGGCGGCAACGATTACCTGCTCGGCCGCTACACGCTGGCGGACCTGGTGATGCTGCCGCACCTGGCGGCGCTGCAGGCGGCCGATTTCCAGCTGCCGGGCACGGTACGCCGCTACCTGGAACGGCTGGCGGCGCGCCCGGCCTGGCAAGTGGCGCTGGCCGCGCCGGCCTGAGCGCCACCCGGAGC
>DQBD01000011.1:2499-6498 GCA_003526065.1 Gammaproteobacteria bacterium
TCAGGCCAGCTCGCACAGCAGGTCGCCGGCGCGCACCGTGTCGCCGGGCTGCGCCAACAGGCGCTTGACCGTACCGGCGTGCGGCGCCGCCACCAGGTTCACCATCTTCATGGCCTCGGTGGTCACCAGCCGGGCACCGGCGGCCACGCTCTCACCCTCGCGCACGTGCACCTGCGCCACCTTGCCGGCCATGGGCGCGGCGATGTGGTTGGCGTTGTCCGGATCGGCGCGTTCGCGCTGCATGCGCTCGGCGCCGGCCGACTTGTCCTGCACCACCACGTCACGGCGGCGGCCGTTGAGTTCGAAGAACACCTGACGGGTGCCGTCGGGCTCGAGCTCGCCGACCGCCAGCAGCTTGACGATGAGCGTCTTGCCCTCCTCGATGTTGACCACCGCTTCCTCGCCGGGCTTCAGGCCGTAGAAGAAGATCGGCGTGTCGATGACCGACACGTCGCCGCAGCGCTCGACAAAGCGCGTGTAGTCGCGGAACACCGCCGGGAACATGGCCTGCGCCACCAGGTCCTCGTCACTGAGCTTGCGGGAACCGGCAGCCTGGCGGGCGGCCTCGAAGTCATACGGCTCGAGCAGTGCGCCCGGACGCTTCCTGAGCGGCTTGTCACCCTTGAGCACGGCCTTTTGCAGTGCCCTGGGGAAGCCCCCGTCCGGCTGCCCCATGCGCCCGGCCAGCAGGTCGACGAAGGCATCCGGGAACGCCAGTTCACCGGCGCGGTCGATCACGTCGCGCGGCGTGAGGTCGTTCTGCACCATGAACAGCGCCATGTCGCCGACCGCCTTCGACGACGGCGTCACCTTGACGATGTCGCCCAGCATGTCGTTCACGGTGCGGTAGGCGCGCTTGACCTCGTCCCAGCGCTCGCCAAGGCCGAGCGAGATGGCCTGGGTGCGGAAGTTCGAGTACTGGCCACCGGGCATCTCGTGCTCGTAGACGTCGGCCGAGCCGGCCTTCAGGCCGCACTCGAACGGCGCGTAGGCCTCGCGCGCCACTTCCCAGTAGTCGGCCAGCGCCTGCAGGTCGTGCGGGTCGATGCCGCTGGCCCGCTCGCCGCTGGCCAGCGCGTAGACCAGCGCGTTCAGCGACGGCTGCGAGGTGGTGCCGGACATGGACGACAGCGCGCCGTCGACGATGTCCACCCCGGCCCGCGCCGCCTCCAGCAGGGTCGCCACGGCGTTGCCGGCGGTGTCGTGGGTGTGCAGGTGCACCGGAATGGTCAGGGCGTTCTTCAGTTCGCTGACCAGCAGGCGGGCCGCATCGGGCTTGAGCAGGCCGGCCATGTCCTTGATGGCCAGGATGTGCGCGCCGGCGCGCTCGATCTGCCGCGCCCGTTCCACGTAGTACGGCAGCGTGAACTTGCTGCGCTTGCCGTCGCTGATGTCGCCGCTGTAGCACACGGTGCCCTCGGCGATCTTGCCGCACGCGACCACCTTGTCGATGCTCGGGCGCAGGTTGTCGACCTGGTTGAGGCAATCGAAGATGCGGAACACGTCGATGCCGTTGCCGGCGGCCAGCTCGATGAAGCGCGCCACCACGTTGTCCGGGTAGTTGGCGTAGCCGACCGCGTTGCCGGCGCGCAGCAGCATCTGCAGCAGCGTGCCCGGCATGCGCCGGCGCAGCACCCGCAGGCGCTGCCACGGGTCCTCGTGCAGGAAACGGTAGGCAACGTCGAAGGTCGCGCCACCCCACATCTCGTGCGAGAAGAAGCCGGCCGTCAGGTGCGCCGTGGCGTGTGCCACGCGCTCGATGTCGTAGGTGCGCACGCGCGTGGCGAGCAGCGACTGGTGGGCGTCGCGAAAGGTGGTGTCGGTCAGCAGCAGCGGCTTTTGCTCCAGCACCCAGCGCGCCAGACCCGCGGCGCCGTGCTGCTGGAACACCGCAAACGCCGGCGAGGCGGGCGGTGTCTCGTGCGTGACCTTCGGCAGCGGCGCACTGTGCAGGGTCTTGGGAATGAGCGCGCGGTCCACTTCCGGCGCACCGTTGACGATGATGTCGCCCAGGTAGCTCAGCAGCTTGTTGGCGCGGTCCTGGCGCGGCCGGAAGCGGAACAGCTCCGGGTGCGTCTCGATGAACGTGGTGTCGCAGGCGCCGCGCAGGAACGTCTCGTGCTGCAGCACGTTCTCGAGGAACGGGATGTTGGTCTTGACGCCGCGGATGCGGAACTCGCGCAGCGCCCGCAGCGCCTTGGCGGCTGCCTGGTCGAAGTCGAGCGCGAAGGCCGACACCTTGATCAGCAATGAGTCGTAGTGCGGCGACACCACCGCGCCCTCGAAGCCGGAACCGGCGTCCAGGCGGATGCCGAAGCCCTCGCCGGCGCGAAACGCCGTGATCTGTCCGGTGTCCGGGGCGAAGTTGTTGGCCGGGTCCTCGGTGGTGATGCGCACCTGGATGGCGCAGCCGTGACGCTCGACCGCGTCCTGGCCGGGTATGCGGATGAACTCCGAGTCCAGGCGGTGCCCCTCGGCGACACGGATCTGCGCCTGCACCAGGTCACGGCCGGTGACCAGCTCGGTGATGGTGTGCTCGACCTGGATGCGCGGGTTGACCTCGATGAAGTAGTGGCGGCCCTCGCGATCGAGCAGGAACTCCACCGTGCCGGCGTTGCTGTAGTCGACCGCGGCGCAGATCTTCAGCGCGTCGGCGCACAGCGCCTCACGCTGGGCCTCGGTCAGGGTCAGCGCCGGCGCGATCTCGACCACCTTCTGGTGGCGACGCTGCACCGAGCAGTCACGCTCGAACAGGTGCACGCGATTGCCGTGGCGGTCACCGAGAATCTGCACCTCGATGTGCTTGGGGCCTTCCAGGTAGCGCTCGATGAACACCTTGGCGCTGCCGAAGGCCGCCGCCGCCTCCGCCTGCGAGCGGGCCAGCGCGTCGCGCAGATCCGCCTCGTCGCGCACGATGCTCATGCCGCGGCCGCCGCCGCCCATGGCGGCCTTCACGATCAGCGGATAGCCATGCGCCCTGGCGAAGGCCAGCGCCTCGTCCAGCGTCTCGATGGCGCCGTCGGTCCCCGGAATGACCGGCACGCCGGCACCGATGGCCACCTCGCGGGCATACACCTTGTCGCCCATCGCCTCGATGACATCCGGCGACGGGCCGATGAACACGATGCCGGCCGCCTCGCAGGCACGGGCGAAATCGGCGTTCTCGGACAGGAAGCCGTAGCCGGGATGGATGGCATCCACCTCGCGCGCCACCGCCAGCTCGATGATCTCCTCGTAGTCGAGGTAGGCACGCACCGGCTCCTTGCCGGCGCCGACCAGGTACGCCTCATCCGCCTTGTAGCGGTGCAGGTGCAGGCGATCCTGCTCGGAATAGATGGCAACGGTCTGGATACCGAGCTCGGTGCAGGCGCGAAACACGCGGATGGCGATCTCGCCGCGGTTGGCGACGAGCAGCTTGCGAAAACGCCGCGGCGCAGCGCGTTTGCTGCCGGATTTCGGCATGAGACATCACCTCGGACAGATCCACGGACGGACAGGCGAACGCGCGACACGAGCCGGCGCGTTCGACCGCCATGTTACCGAGCAAAAGCGATGCCAAGGAAACCGCCGGCCCCGCCGGCGCGCGGCCACCCGCTCAGGCTGCCTCGAGGTCGGTGTCGACGATGGCACCGGTGCTCAGCAACACCTCCCGGATGCGCTCGCTGACCCGCTCGTCGCAGCGCGGCGCCAGGGGCGGGCGGCACACGCCCATCCTGAAGCCAAGCAGCTCCATCCAGTACTTGATCGGCGCCAGCGCGTAGGTGTTGCGCGTGACCAGCGGCGTCATGAACACCTCGGCCAGCAGGTCGCGCATGGGTTCCAGCTCGCGGTAGATGGGCAGCGCCTCGTCGAACCTGCCGGCGTTGGCCAGCTTCACCAGCTCGAAGAACCGGTGCCGCTTGCGGCCGTACATGATCACTTCCAGCGTGCCGAAGATGCACTGCGCGCCGTGCACGATGGAATCCCACAGGTAGAAGCTCTCCATCGGCTCGGTGACCA
>DQBD01000011.1:6708-7046 GCA_003526065.1 Gammaproteobacteria bacterium
GGTGACCACCATGCGGTCGCCGCACAGCTTGCGCAGCGCGATGCTGTCGGCCGGATTGCTGAGACCGTTCTTGATGCCGACGACCATTTCCAGGTCGGCCAGGCGGTCCAGCAGGCCGTGGTTGAGCACCACACCGGCGGTCGGCGTCTGGTACAGCACGATGCCCAGCGGGCTGTGGTCGTTCAGGTATTTGTAGTAGCCGTACAGGTCGGCGTCCGAGCGCAGCTGGATGACCGGATTGATCACCTCGATCAGGTCATAGCCCAGCGCGTCGAGAAACCTGGCCTTCTCGATCACCGCGAACGGCGACGGGTCCAGGATCACCGAGGTCAGCATCA
>DQBD01000293.1:0-4528 GCA_003526065.1 Gammaproteobacteria bacterium
CGGCCCGGCCGCGCGGCCCGGGGGCGGCGGGCTCGGGCGGGGCGAGACACCGGTGCGTGGCCCGGCCACGCTGGGCCTGCGCCCGGAGCACCTGCGCCTGCTGGCGGGCGGGAACGCCGAAGCCGCCTTCAATGCCCGCCTGGAACTGGTCGAGGAACTGGGCGAGGCGCGCATCGTGCACCTGCGCCTGGCGGACGGCACGCCGTTGACCGTGCGCCACCATCACGACGACCTTCCGGCGCCCGGCGGGACCGTGGCTGTCGGCCTGACGGGTCCCCACTGGCACCTGTTCGACACCGACGGACAGCGCGCGGCCGGGTCGGACTGAAACCACCCGCGGCGGGCGTATTGACGGGCGTCAAGCCCGCCGCACGCCGCGCCTGGCCGGCGTCAATGGCCGCCGGCCGGACATCCTGGACACTGCCTGCGTCCCTGCCAAGACGGCAGGAAACAGCGATCGCTGTTTCACCCACCACGGAGGCATGAGTCCATGAACCCACGTCCGACGACCACGGCGGCAACCGCTTGCCTGGCCCTGGCCTGCGCCACTGCGGTGCCGGCCACCCACGCCTACGAGGCCGGCGACCTGCTGATCCGCGGCCGCGTCATCGCCGTCGACCCGCATGAGCACAGCGGGGCGGTGAAGATCAGTGGCGTCGGCCCGATCGCCGGCAGCGGCGCCGGCCTCGATTCCGACGTGACGCCGGAACTCGACTTCACCTTCATGCTGACGCCCCACTGGGGCCTGGAGCTGATTCTGGCCTCCAGCGAGCACGACGCGCGGGGCACCGGCAGCCTGGCCGGCCTGGGCACGCTGTTCGACGCCCGCACCCTGCCGCCGACGCTGACGCTGCAGTACCACTTCAACACCAACGGCACCGTCCGCCCGTACGCCGGCCTCGGCCTGAACTACACGCACTTCTTCAACGAGGACGCCACCTCCAGCTTCAAGACCGCCATGGGCGGCAAGGCCTCGGTGGAACTGGAGGACTCCTGGGGCCTGGCGGCCAACGTCGGTGTCGACGTGGCAATCAACGACGACTGGTTCGTCAATGCCGACGTCAAGTACATCGACATGGACACCGAGGCGAAGATCTCGACCACGGCGCTGGGGCGCCTGACGGTCGACGTCGACATCGACCCCTGGGTCTACGGCATCGGCATCGGCCGGCGCTTCTGAGCGCCCGGCCGGGCGCCGCGGCGGTTCACCTTCGCCAGGTATAGACGCTGGTCACCGCGTAGTTCCAGACCGCGCCCACCAGCACGCCGCTGAGCGCCGAGGCGATCCAGAACGTCTCGCGCTGATACAGGTAGGCGGCGATGCCGACATTGGCCACCGCCCCCACGCTGCAGGCCAGCGTGAACGACAGCCAGCCCCCCAGAAAACGCCAGCCGCGCAGGCGCCGGTCACGGTAGGTCAGGCTGTTGTTGAGCACGTAGTTGAAGGTCATGGCGGTCAGCGTGGCCAGCAGCTGTGCCGGCACGAACGCCAGACCGAGCCCCCGGAATACCGCCCACAGCACCGCCAGGTGCACACCCACCCCCAGCCCGCCGACCGCCGAGAACGCCAGGAAGCGCACCGGCACGAAACGGCCGACCAGCTTCTCCGTCAGCAGCGCCAGGTAGTCGAGCACCACCTTGCTGTCGAGCTTGCTGTGGCCGGCCACGCGGCTGCGAAACGTATAGGGCAGCTCCGCCGCCCGCAGCGGGCGCGGCGCCGACGCGAACAGGTCGACCAGCAGCTTGTAGCCGATGGCCGAAACGCCGTTTCGCAGGCAGGCCATCAACGCCGGGCGCGTGAGCATGAAAAAGCCGCTCATCGGATCGGTCAGACGCGCCTTGAGCACCGCCCGGCTGAGCCGGTCGCCGACGCGGCTGACCCACTGACGGTAGGCCGAGAAATCGCCGACCCCCCCGCCGTCGAGGTGACGGCTGCCGACCACGATATCGGTTTCCCCGCCACGCAGGGTCTCCAGCATGGGCCGCAGCAGGGCCGGGTCGTGCTGCAGGTCGCCATCCATCACCGCCAGGCACGGCGCCGAGGACGCCAGCATGCCCTCGATGCAGGCACTCGCCAGCCCGCGCCGGCCCAGGCGCTGCAGGCAGCGCACGCGTGGATTGTGCTGTGCCAGGGCCCGGGCCCGGTCGGCGGTGCCGTCCGGCGAGTCGTCGTCGACGAACAGCACCTCCCAGTCCAGGCCGTCGAGTGCCTGCGTCAACTCACCGACCAGCGCAGACAGGTTGTCGGCCTCGTTGAAGGTGGGCACCACCACGGTCAGTTCGGGCATACGGACGCTCGCTCGGCTCGGCTCAAAAGCGGCGATTGTCCGCTATCGCGCGGGGCCGGGTCACATGGCACCCGGGCGACGGCGCCCGGCGGGCGACCGTCAGCGGCCGGCCGGGCCGTCCATCAGCGCCAGCCAGCGCCGGTGCAGCACCATGGCGGCGCCCTCATCCTCCAGGCCGCTGCCGCAGTCATCCAGCGCCAGTCCCAGTTCCCGCGCCAACTCGCCGCTGCCGCGCTCGCCGCGCGCCAGACCGCGCGAGAAGTCGCTCCAGCGCTGGGCGCGCCCGTTGCAGCCGAACTGGCGCTGCGAGAACTCGCTCAGGTCGTCCGGCGTCGCCATGCCGCTGGCGTTGAAGAAGTCCTCGTATTGACGAATGCGCCGCAGGCGCTCGCCGGAAGCCTCGTCGCGCGGCGCGATGGCATGCGTGGTGACCTCGGTCAGGTCCACCGCCAGCGGGTGGATGACCCGCAGCTGGGCCGACATGTGGTCCAGCAGCATGAGGTTGGGATAGATCAGCAGATTGCGCAGGCGACCGACCATCCAGCGCGCCGCGGCCTCGCCCAGGCGCGCGCGGTATTCCTCGTAACGACCGAAGTTCGGCCGGTCCTGCGGATTGGGCCAGTCACCGAACAGCATGACGTGGCCGTGACCGAGGTCGAAGTAACCGCTGTGCCGTTGCCGGTCCAGCCGCCCCAGCTGCATGGCATGCACCGCGTCGCGGCCAGCCGCGCGGGCACGGCGCCGGTCGGCGGTGGCGATGTAGGTGGCATGGGTGGCATGCACGTGATAGCCGTCGATGGCACTTTCCAGCTGCAGCTTCCAGTTGCCGCGGTAGGTGTAGCTGGCCTGGCCGCGCAGCAGCTCCACCCCCTCCTCGCTCTGCTCGACCAGCAGGTCGATGCAACGGGCGGCCGGCCCCAGGTGCTCGGCCAGACTCGGCACGTCCGGGTTCAGGCTGCCGAAGATGAAGCCGCGGTAGGCCTCCAGCCGTGCCAGGCGCGTCAGCCCGAACGCGCCCTTGTCGAACTGCGGCGGGTAGGCGCCGTCCTTTTCCTTGAGCACTGCCGCCAGCGCACCGTCGAGGCTGAAGCACCAGCCATGCGACGGACAACTGAAGTCCGGCACCGAGCCCTGGCTTTCACGCAGCAGCGTCGCGCCGTGGTGCGGGCAGGCGTTGATGAAGGCGCCGACGTGTCCGCTCTGGTCACGGCAGACGATGACCGGCTGGCGACCGAGCGTCAGCGTGACGAAGTTTCCCGGATACGGCAGCTGACTGTCGTGCGCCAGGTACAGCCAGCCGCCCTCGAAGATGCGCTCGACTTCCAGCGCGAACAGCTCGGGATCGGTGTACAGGCCCCGGTCCAGACGCCGCACGCCGTCGCCAGGCCGCTCGTCCAGATAGGCACCGAAGCCGGCCAGGCCCTGCTGGTTGCTGACGTGATCCATGGCGCACTCCTGTCGACCGTACCGCCTCGGTCGTCAAGGATGGCGCCCCGCCGCCCGGGGGCATTGATGCCTGTCAAGGCATCGCCGGCCTGCGGCCGAAAACCACGCGGCGGCGCCTCGGGGTGCGAGAAAACCGCACGTCCTGCGCAGGACGTCCGTCACACGTTCGGTACGCGCCCGAACCCGGGCACGCGAATCACGCCCTTGCGCGCCCGAGTCACCTCCGGCCTTCCCCGGTCGGCCTGGACGCCTGAAAACCCCACACGCGTCTCAGGCACACGACGGCGGCGCAGGCTCCTCGCTCCCCTCGGCGCCGGCCAGGGCACGCAACTCGGGCAAATCCAGGATGTCCACCGCGCGGCCGTCCACGGCCAACACGCCGGCATCCTGGAAGCGGCGCAGCAGGCGGCTGACGGTCTCCGCCGCCAGCCCCAGGAAATTGGCGATGTCCAGACGCGCCATCGGCAACAGGAAGCGGGTCGCCGAATAGCCGCGCTGCGAGAAACGCATCGACAGACTCAACAGCAGCACCGCCAGTCGCCGCTCCGGCGACTGCTTGCCCAGCGACAGCAGCTGCTCCTCACGGCGGGTGATCTCGCGGCTCATCAGGCGCAACAGCTGGTGCTGCAGGGCCGGAATCTGGCGCGCGACATCTTCCAGTCGATCGAACGGCACCTCGCACACGCTCACCGTCTCCAGCGTGTGGGCACTGGCGGCGTGCACACCCTCGGTCAGGCCGTCCAGGCCGAGCAGCTCGCCCGGAAGGTGAAAGCCGATGATCTGCTCGCTGCCGT
>DQBD01000293.1:4848-5362 GCA_003526065.1 Gammaproteobacteria bacterium
AACAGAAACTTCCCGCGCGGCAGGGGGCGCGACCGGTGGACGATTTTTTCCAGCAAGTCGATGTCGGTGTCGCTCACGCCCAGCGGCAGACACAACTCGTGCAGGCTGCACGAGCGACAGGCGCGCTGTATCCCGCGCAGGGAGAAAGAATCCGTGCTCACACTGCAACACCCGCTTCCAGCCAGCCAACGAGCCCGCAGTATCGCCCAAACCCATATCGGCAGCGAGTTCCAGGCCGGCTGGCATAATTGGACTCGGATGCGTTTGCCGCCACCGCCGAGGCCCTCCTGAACATCCTGGCCCACGCCCTGCTGGCCGAACAGGCCGGCTGTTCGCTGATCGGCAACCTGCTGGGCGATTTCGTGCGCGGCGCACCGCCGCAACACTATCCGCCCGCCTGGCAGGCGGGTATCCGGCTGCACCGGCGGATCGACGCCTTCGTCGATCGCCACCGCGCCTTCCACAGCAGCCTGCAACGTCTGCCGGCGCCCCAGCGCCGCTGGGGCCGCGTGGC
>DQBD01000160.1:0-2752 GCA_003526065.1 Gammaproteobacteria bacterium
CGGCCATCGCGGGCGAGTCCGCCGGGCGCCTGTACGCGTTGCCGCGTCTGGCCGCCAACATCGAGGACGAGCCGGGCAACACCACGCGCTTTCTGGTGATCGGCAGGCAGGACACGCGGCCGTCCGGCCGCGACAAGACCTCGCTGCTGCTGTCCACCGGTAACCGGCCGGGGGCGCTGGCCGCGCTGCTGGAACCGTTGCGCCGGCATGGCCTGTCCATGACCCGCATCGAATCGCGCCCGGCCCGCACCGGCCGCTGGCAGTACGTGTTCTTCATCGATATCGAGGGCCACCTGCACGACGCCCCGGTGCAGCAGGCCCTGGGCGAGCTGCGCGAGGTCACCACGCTGTGCAAGGTACTGGGGTCGTACCCGCGGGTGGCGGGAGACAGCGCGTGAGCCGCTCGGTCCGCGGGCTGGCCACGCCGGGCGTGCGCGCGCTGCAGCCCTATCAGCCGGGCAAGCCGCTGTCGGAGCTTGAGCGCGAGTACGGCATCCACGATGCCATCAAGCTGGCGTCCAACGAGAATCCGCTGGGCGCGAGCCCGCTGGGCCTTGCCGCCGCCCGTGCGGCCCTGGACGACGTTGCCCTGTATCCGGACAGTCACGGCTTCGAGCTCAAGCGGGTCCTGTCGGGCCGGCTCGGTGTTCGGCCCGATCAGCTGGTACTCGGCAATGGGTCGAACGAGGTCCTGCAGCTGGTGGCACGCGCCTTCGTGAGTCCGGGCGACGAGGTGGTGGTGGCGCAGTACGCGTTCGCCATCTTCACCACCGAGGCGGTCGGCGCCGGCGGCCGGGTGGTGACGGTGCCGGCGCGGGACTGGGGGGCCGACCTGCCGGCCATGCGCGAGGCGGTGACCGACCGCACACGGCTGGTCTTCATTGCCAACCCCAACAACCCGACCGGTACCTGGCACACCGCGGACGCGCTGCATGCCTTCGTGAGCTCGCTGCCGTCACACGTCGTGGTGGTGCTGGACGAGGCCTACTGCGAGTACGTGGAGCATCCGCAGTACCCGGACGGTATTCCGTGGCTGGCGGAGTTTCCCAATCTACTGGTTTCGCGTACGTTCTCGAAGATTTACGGCCTGGCGGGGCTGCGTCTGGGGTACGGCGTGGCCAGCGTCGAGATGGCGGACCTGCTCAACCGCCTGCGCGAGCCGTTCACGGTCAACAACCTGGCGCTGGCGGCCGGCGCGGCGGCGCTGGATGACGCCGAGCACGTGCGGCGCTCGCGCGCGCTGAACCTTGCGGGCCTGACAGCCCTGGCCGAGACCTGCCAGCGGCTGGGGCTGGACTTCATTCCCTCGGTCGGCAACTTCATCAGCGTCGATGTCGGACGCCCGGCGGCACCGGTGTTCGAGGCGTTGCTGCGCGAAGGCATCATCGTGCGTCCGCTGGCTCCGTACGACATGCCGCGGCACCTTCGCATCACCATCGGCACGGCGGCGCAGATGGAGCGTCTCGTGGCGGCGTTGCCACGGGCGCTGGGAGCCCGCTGATGCACGTCGTCATCGTTGGCCTGGGGCTGATCGGCGGCTCGCTGGCGCGTGACCTGCGCCGCGCCGGGCACACCGTCACGGCCTGCGGGCGCGATGCCGCGCGCCTGGCGCCGGCGAGGGAGCAGGGCCTGGTCGATGCAGTGGCCGAGGATTGGGATAGCGCCCTGGCAGCGGCGGAACTGGTGGTGCTGGGCGTGCCGGTCGGCGCGCTGCGTGAAACCTATGTCCGCATACGGCCGCATGTGTCGGCCGGTACCGTGGTCACGGACGTCGGCAGCACCAAGGGTTCGGTGGTGCGCGACATCGCCGCCGCGTGCGGCGGGCACCTGCCGGCCCATTTCGTGCCCGGCCATCCCATCGCCGGCACCGAGCACAGCGGCTTTGCGGCCAGTGTCGAGGGTCTGTTCGCCGGTCGCCGGGTGGTACTGACGCCGACCGCCGACACCGATCCGGCCGCTGTCGAGCGTGTCAGCGACCTGTGGCGGCAGGTGGGTGCGCAGGTGCTGACGATGACGCCCCAGGCGCATGACGCGGCGCTGGCGCTGACCAGTCACCTGCCGCAGATGCTGTCCTACACCCTGATGGGGCAGTTTGCCGAAGCCGGCGACGGGGCGCTGGCGCAGCTGATCGGCAGCGGGTTTCGTGGCATGACGCGCCTGGCCGGCAGCGATCCGGTGCTGTGGCGCGATGTGGCGTTGGCCAACCGGGCCCAGCTGAGTCTGGCGCTGCACCGTTATCTGGAGCGCCTGGGTGAACTGGCGGCGGCCATCGACGCGGGCGATGAAGCCCGACTTGGCAAATTGTTTGCCGCCGTGCAGGACGCTCACCGGCGCCTGCCGCCGGCCTGAGGTAAGGCGTGGAATTTCGAGTCGACAACGGGCGGGCCATCAGCGGGCGCTGCCGCGTGCCGGGTGACAAGTCCATTTCGCATCGTGCGGTGATGCTGGCGGCCTTGGCGGACGGCGAAAGCCGCTTCGAGGGCTTTCTGGCCGGCGCCGACACCCTGGCCACGGCGGCGGCGTTCCGCGCCATGGGCGTGGCCATCGACGGGCCGCACGAGGGCGTGCTGACGGTGCGCGGCGTGGGGCTCGGTGGCCTGCGACCGCCGGCGGGGCCGCTCGACATGGGCAACGCGGGCACCGGGATGCGTCTGCTGGCCGGCCTCATGGCCGGGCAGCCGTTCGGCGTCACGCTGGTCGGTGATGCATCGCTGTCGCGCCGTCCGATGCGGCGGGTGATGGCCCCGCTGCG
>DQBD01000160.1:2985-3354 GCA_003526065.1 Gammaproteobacteria bacterium
GCGGGTGATGGCCCCGCTGCGCCAGATGGGTGCGGACATCACCGCCGCCGAGGGCGACACGCCGCCGCTGACGCTGCGCCCGGCCGCCGACCTGCGCGGTATCGACTACGTGCTGCCGATGGCCAGTGCGCAGGTCAAGTCNNTGTCTGCTGCTGGCCGGGCTGTATGCCGGTGGGCGCACCTGCGTCACCGAGCCGGCCCCGACACGCGATCACACCGAGCGCATGCTGGCGGCGTTCGGGCGGCCGGTGCAGCGTGACGGTGCCCGCGTGTGCATCGAAGGTGGCCGCGAGCCGCTGCGCGCGGTGCGCTTCGCCATTCCGGGTGACATCTCGTCGGCCGCCTTTCCGCTGGTGGCGGCGCTGATCG
>DQBD01000160.1:3615-3739 GCA_003526065.1 Gammaproteobacteria bacterium
CCGCTGGTGGCGGCGCTGATCGCCGCGCACGGCGAGGTGCTGATCGAGAACGTCGGCATCAACCCGACGCGTACCGGCATTCTCGACATCCTGCGCGCCATGGGCGCCGACATCGCGCTGGAGA
>DQBD01000160.1:3804-7892 GCA_003526065.1 Gammaproteobacteria bacterium
CGGCGGTGGCAAGCTGACGGCCTGCAAACTGGAAGTGCCGGCGGATATTTCCTCCGCCGCTTTCTTCCTGGTGGCGGCGTCCATCGCCCCGGATTCGGACTTGGTGTTGCGCCACGTCGGCATGAACCCGACCCGGGTGGGGGTGATCAACATCCTGCGCAGGAGGGGGGCCGATATCGAGGTGTGGGCGCAGCGGGAAATCGGCGGGGAGCCGGTGGCGGACCTGCGGGTGCGCTCGGCCGAGCTGCGGGGCATCGACATCCCCGAGGACCAAGTGCCGCTGGCCATCGACGAGTTTCCGGCGATTGCCGTGGCCGCCGCCTGCGCCCAGGGTGAAACCCTGATCACCGGCGCCGAGGAACTGCGTGTCAAGGAAAGCGACCGCATCGCCGCCATCGCCAACGGGCTGGCGGCCCTCGGTGTGGCCGTGCAGGCGTTGCCGGACGGTCTGCGCATCACCGGCGGCGACATGCGCGGTGGCGTGGTGGACAGCCACGGCGATCACCGCATCGCCATGGCCTTCAGCCTGGCCGGGCTGCGTGCCACCGGACCGGTGCACATCCGGGACTGCATCAACGTCGGCACGTCCTTCCCGGGCTATGTCGAACTGATGCGCGGCCTCGGCCTGCCCATCGAGGTGGCATGAGCGCGCCGCTGCCGGCTCCGGTGGTGACCCTGGATGGCCCCGGTGGGGCCGGCAAGGGCACGGTCAGTGTGCTGCTGGCCCGGCAGCTGGGCTGGCATTACCTGGACAGTGGCGCGCTGTACCGGCTGCTGGCCCTGGCTGCGCAGCGCGACGGCGTCGATCTGGACAACGACGCGGCCTTGAGCGCGTGTGTGCCGACCTTGCGCATCGCGTTTCAGCTGCACGACGATCGGTTGCAGGTGCTGTTGGACGGCGCCGACGTGAGCCGCGCCATCCGTGAAGAGTCCTGCGCCCGCAATGCCTCCCGCCTGGCGGTGCACGCAGGTGTGCGTGCCCGGCTGCTGCCGTTGCAGCGGGCGTTCGCGCGGGCGCCGGGCCTGGTGGCGGAGGGGCGCGACATGGGCACGGTGGTGTTCCAGGACGCGCCGCTGAAGGTCTTCCTGACCGCCAGCGCGGAACAGCGGGCACACCGTCGCTGGCTACAGTTGAGCGCCGCCGGTGTCAATGCTAGTCTTGACGACATTTTGGATGATTTGCGGCGCCGCGATGCACAGGATGCGCAGCGGGTTGCCGCGCCGCTACGCCCGGCGGACGATGCCGTCGTCATCGACAGCAGCGACCTAACGGCGCAGCAGGTATGTGCCCGGATTGCCGGGTATTGCAAGGAGCGCGGTCTGACGGACGGTGCCGGTCTGCCGGAATGAGGCAGGTGCGGTACCGGCGTTTTCCGTAGCGTGGCGAAAGCCGTCGCAGACAGCGCAGTTAACCAGCCGACGCGGACAACGGATCCGTCTTCATCACTTCGACCATCAACCCCTATGACTGAATCGTTTGCCGCCCTTCTGGAAGAGAGCCTGTCGCACAAGAAGCTGCAGCCGGGCTCCATCGTCAAAGCCACCGTCGTCGACATGGACGACAACTTCATAACCGTGCACGCCGGGCTGAAGTCCGAAGCCCTGATCGCGGTGCAGGAGTTCCGCAACGACCAGGGCGAGCTGGAAGTCGGCATTGGTGACGTGGTCGAGGTGGCCCTCAAGGCCATCGAGGACGGCTACGGCGAGACCGTGCTGTCGCGCGAGGAAGCGCGCCTGAACAAGCAGTGGATCGTGCTCGAGGACGCCTTCGAGAAGGCCGAGCCGATCGACGGTGTCATCACCGACAAGGTCAAGGGCGGCTTCACCGTCATGGTCGGCGACGTGCGGGCGTTCCTGCCGGGTTCGCTGGTCGATATCCGCCCGGTGCGCGACGTGACGCACCTGGAAGGTCGCGAGATCCAGTTCAAGGTCATCAAGCTCGACCGCAAGCGCAACAACGTCGTGGTTTCGCGCCGCGCCGTGCTCGAGGAGAGCTACGTCGAGGAGCGCCGCGCGCTGATCGAGAGCCTGGAAGAGGGCCAGATCAAGCACGGCATCGTCAAGAACCTCACCGACTACGGCGCCTTTGTGGACCTGGGCGGTATCGACGGCCTGCTGCACGTCACCGACATGGCCTGGAAGCGCGTGCGCCATCCGAGCGAGGTGGTGAAGGTCGGCGACGAGCTGGACGTGAAGATCCTCAAGTTCGACCGCGAGCGCGTGCGTGTCTCGCTGGGTCTGAAGCAGCTGCAGGAAGACCCGTGGGTCAACATCGACCGCCGCTACCCGGTGGCGACCAAGCTGTTCGGCACCGTGACCAACGTGACCGACTACGGCTGCTTCGTGGAGATCGAGGACGGTGTCGAGGGTCTGGTCCACATGTCCGAAATGGACTGGACCAACCGCAACGTGCAGCCGTCGAAGGTGGTGCAGCCTGGCGATCAGGTCGAGGTGATGATCCTCGACGTCGACAGCGAGCGCCGGCGTATCTCGCTGGGCATGAAGCAGTGCCGCATGAATCCGTGGGAAGAGTTCGCTGCGCTGCACCGCAAGGGTGACAAGGTCAGCGGGCGCATCAAGTCGATCACCGACTTCGGCGTGTTCGTGGAGCTCGACGGCGGCATCGACGGCCTCGTGCATCTGACCGACATCTCCTGGGACAAGCCGGGCGAGGAAGCGATTCGCGACCTCAAGAAGGGCGACCTGGTCGATGCCGTGGTGCTGCTGGTGGACCCGGACCGCGAGCGCATCTCGCTGGGCATGAAGCAGGTCGAGGGCGACGCCTGGTCCGATTACCTGGCCGCCAACCCGCGTGGCACCCGCGTCACCGGCAAGGTCACCCAGGTCGAGCCGCGCTTTGCGGTGATCGAGCTGGCCGACGGGGTCGAGGGCACCATCAAGGCCGGCGACATCTCGCAGGAGCGTGTCAAGGACGCGACCGAGGTGGTGAAGGTCGGCGACGAGATCGAGGCCATGATCATCGCCACCGATGGCCGCTCGCGCAGCATCCAGCTGTCGGTCCGCGCGCAGGAGATCAAGGACGAGACCGCCGCGGTGGACGATTACCGTTCCACCAACGTGACCGGTACCACCAGCCTGGGCGATCTGCTCAAGGAACACCTGGGCGACCGCGGCGGTAACTGAGTGGGACGTTGAAAAAGGGCAAGTACACCCTTTTTCGACGTGATCGCGGCGGGGAGGACCCGCTGCGATCTGTGCGGGGCGCCGGACCAGCGTGCGGCGCTCGCCCAAGCCATCCTCGGTTCGCGGGGACGGCGGGGGGCGCCGCTGGCGGTGTTCCCCGTTCCACCCGTGACCCGTCCCAAGCGGCATGGCTGTGGCCATGCCGTTTTTCGTTTCAGGAGGCGGCGTGAGACGTATTCTGCGATGGGCCATCCTGCTGCTGGTGGCGGTCACTGCCGGGCTGTTCGCCAGCGTCAACACGCAACCGGTGCACATCAACTACCTGCTCGGCGCCGGTGATCTGCCACTCGCCTACCTGGTGCTCGTGGTGGCCGGTGTCGGCATGTTGATCGGCTGGCTGGCGGCCCTGCCGGGCCGCTGGCGGCGGGGCAGGGACCTGCGACGGGCACAGGCGCGTGAGCGCCACCTTGATGAGCGGGTGCGCATGCTGGAAGCCGAGGCCGACGCCGACGTCGGTTCCGGCGCGCCCGCACCGTGAGCGCCGCCGGTTTGGCCGGCGCCGCATCGGTCGCCCGCACACCCATCGTGGTGGCGGTGGACCGGCCGGATGTCGGCAGCGCGCTGGAACTGGCGGCCATGCTCGATCCGGCCTTGTGCCGGCTCAAGGTCGGCATGGAGCTGTTCACGGCCGCCGGTCCGGCGGCCGTGGAGGCGCTGCAGGCGCGGGGCTTCGAGGTGTTCCTGGACCTCAAGTTTCACGACATTCCAAACACCGTGGCGGCGGCCTGCCGCAGTGCCGCGGCACTGGGCGTGTGGATGATCAACGTGCACGCCAGTGGCGGTCCACGCATGCTGGCGGCGGCCGCCGAGGCCGTGGCCGGTGTCGCCCGCCGGCCCTTGCTGACCGGCGTCACCGTGCTGACCAGCCTGGACGCCGCCGAACT
>DQBD01000140.1:0-12836 GCA_003526065.1 Gammaproteobacteria bacterium
GGCGACCGCCCCTACTCGACGCGTACCGTGGCGGTCAGCGAATTGCCAATGAAGCAATTGCGGTGCGCCGAGGCGTGCAGCCGGTCGAGTTCGTCGGCACTCGGTGCCTGGCCCTCGAACCCGATCTGCGGCCGCAGCACGATCTCGGTGACCGCCAGGCGCCCGTCGGCGTTCTTGCCCAGGGTGCCGCTGGCCTGGTCGGTGTAGCGGGCCACCTTGAAGCCGCGCTTGGCGGCCACCGCCAGGAAGGTGAGCATGTGGCAGCTCGACACGGCGGCGATCAGCCCCTCCTCCGGGTTGGTGTGCTCCGGATCGCCGGCGTACTCGGGCGCCGCCGACGCGCGCACGGTCTGCCCGCCGGCCAGGCGCCACTGGTGGGCGCGGCCGTAGTCGTCCGGGTGGCCGGCACGCGGTGCATGCTCCCAGGAAATCTCGACAGTGAATTCAGACATCGCTCGGGTCCTCCGGTAGCGACAACATGCGGTCCATGAAGGCCGGCGGGCGGCGCACCACGCGCCGGGCACGGTAGTCGAAAAACCCCATCAGGGTACGCGCGCGCAGCACGTCGTGCCCGTCCCGACCGAGCCGGTAGCGGAACTCGCAACGCGCCGCGCCCAGCGGCACCAGGGCCAGTTCCGCGCGCAGGCGGTCCCCCCAGAACGCCTCGGCCGCGTAGTGCACTTCGAGCTCCAGCATGATCAGGCCGGCACCGGCGCTGTCCGCCTCGTCGAACCCGGCGGCGGCCAGCCAGCGCCGGCGCGCCTCGTGCAGCAGACTGACCGCCGCGTCGTGCCCCAGATGGCCGCCGTAGTTGATGTCGCGCGCCTGCACGGTCAGCGTGCAGACAAACGGCAACCGCTCCGGCAACGCCAACGGCCGCGCGCTCATCGGCCGTCCACGCGTGCGCTGCTTGCTACCACCCGCGCCGCTGACAATAATCGGCGCCCACGCCAGCCTGCTGTAGCGTTATCCATAACCATCACAATCCGGTTGAACACAAAAAACCGCACCCATCGCTCAGGGAGAACAGATATGGTCCGCCGTATTTCCAAGCTCGTCACCGCCGTGCTGCTGTGTTGCGGCCTCACCCCCCCCGCACTGGCGCAGTACCGCGGCGAGTTGTCGGTGGGCTGGGGCAACGATGAAACCCAGCTGGTACGTCTGGGCCTGGCACGCGACTGGCAGCACGCCTGGTTCACCGACGGCGACTGGCAGCTTGGCGGTTACTGGCTGGCCGAAATCGGCTACTGGGACAGCGACGAGCGCGGCGCCCACAACGACGACCTGTGGGAAGTCGCCCTCACGCCGGTGCTGCGCCTGGCGCCGAAGGCAACCGACGGCGTACGCCCCTACCTGGAAGCCGGCATCGGCGGCCACATCCTGTCCGACACGCGCATCGGCCGGCGTCAAATGTCCACCGCCTGGCAGTTCGGCAGCCACATCGGCGCCGGCCTCGACTGCGGCCAGCTCGAGATCGGCTACCGCTTCCAGCACCTGTCGAACGCCAGCATCAAGGAACCGAACGACGGCATCAATTTTCACATGCTGACGCTGGGCTTGAGGTTCTGAGCGAACCGCACGTCGAAAAAGGGCCGCATGGCCCTTTTTCTTTGCCCGGCCGCCGTTCCGGCTGCGGCATCATGACCCGGCCATCCGCCACGTCTTCCGGGTGTTCCGGCATGGAAATCCTGACCGTCAACGTGGGCAGCTCGTCGGTGAAGCTGGACCGCTTCGCGCTTGCCGACGGCGGCCTGCAACCGCTGGCGAAGCACCGCGGCGCGGACGCTCCGGCCCTGGACGCGCTACCGCCGCCGGCGGTGGTGGTACACCGGGTGGTGCACGGCGGCACGTTTGCCCGGCCGGCGCTGATCGACGCCCCGGTGGAGGCACAGATCGCGGCCTGCGCGCCGCTGGCGCCGCTGCACAATCCACCGGCACTGGCCATGATCCGCGCCTGTCGCCAGCGCTTTGGCCCCGACGTGCCGCAACTGGCGGTGTTCGACACCGCCTTTTTCGCCGACCTGCCACAGGTGGCGCGCAGCTACGCCCTGCCACGCACCCTCACCGAGGCGCACGGCATCCGTCGCTACGGCTTTCACGGCATCGCCCACCAGGCGTTGTGGCGGGCCTGGCAGGCACACACCGGCCGCGGCGGACGGGTGGTCACGCTGCAACTGGGCGCCGGCTGCTCGGCAGCCGCCATCGCCGACGGCCGGCCGCTGGACACCTCGATGGGCTATACCCCGCTGGAGGGCCTTGTGATGGCCAGCCGCAGCGGCGACGTCGACCCCGGCCTGCTGCTGCATCTGCAACAGACCGCCGGCCTGGACGCCGCCCGGCTGCAGGACACGCTCACCCACCACAGCGGCCTGCTGGGCATGGCCGGCAGCGCCGACATGGCAACCGTGCTGGCCGACCCGTCGCCGGCGGCGAAGCTGGCCGTCGATGTCTACTGCCAACGTATACGCAAGTACATCGGCGCCTACGCGGCGGTAATGGGCGGCCTCGACGGCATCGTGTTCGGCGGCGGCGTCGGCGAGCATGCGCCGGCCGTGCGGGCGCGCGTGCTGGCCGACATGCAGTGGCTGGGCGTGCGCCTGGACGGGGCGGCCAACGCCGGCACCGACACCGACGCGCGCATCACCCACGCCGACTCTCCATGCAGTGCCTGGGTGGTCCGGGTCGATGAGGCCGGCGAACTGGCCCGCGCCGGGCAGCAACTGCTGGCCGGCATGGCCTGACACCCTGCGCACCTGCCCGGCGGGCGGCTGCCCCCCGGTAACCGATACCCGGCCACAGCGGCAACGGGCCTCGCGCCGCTCAAGCGGGCGGCGGCAGCACCTTGCCCGGATTGCACCGGTCGGCAGGATCCAGCGCCGCCTTGATGCGGCGCATCAGGTCGATGGCGACCGCCGGCTCATGGTCGGCCAGTGCCTCGCGCTTGAGCAGGCCGATGCCGTGCTCGGCGGACACCGAGCCGCGATGTGCCGCCACCTGCGCGTTGACGATGCCGGCCAGCTCCTCCCAGCGGGCGAGAAACTGCGCCGCCGGCATGTCTGGCGGTTGCGACAGGTTGAAATGGATGTTGCCGTCACCGATGTGGCCGAAGGCACACACCCGCAGGCCCGGGCATGCCGCCTGCACGGCGGCGCTGGCCGCACCGACGAAGGCCGGCACGGCCGACACCGGCACCGCCACGTCGTTCTTGATGCTGGCGCCCTCGTGACGCTGCACCTCCGCCACCGCCTCGCGCAGGCGCCAGAAGTCGGCACCCTGCGCCAGGCTGTCCGCCAGGGCGGCGTCGGTGATGCTGCCGTGCTCCAGGCACTGCGCCAGCGTCTGTTCGAGCACCTGACGCAGGTTGCCCACCACGCCGCTACCGGTCAGCTCCACCAGCAGGTACCAGGGCGACGGCGTGCCGAGCGGATCACGCGCCTGCGGCAGGTGGCGCAGCACGAACTCGAGCGCCGTGCGCGACACCAGCTCGCAGCCGCTGACGGCATCGCCGCTGGCCTCGCGCAGGCGGCCGAACACGGACAGGCAGGCCTCCAGCGTCGGACAGGCCAGCCAGGCGGTGACCGTCTCGCGCGGCGCCGGAAACAGCTTGACCACCGCCGCCGTGATGATGCCGAGCGTGCCCTCGGCGCCGATGAACAGGTGCTTGAGGTCGTAGCCGGTGTTGTCCTTGCGCAGCGCCGTGAGGCCGTCCCACACCTGGCCGTCCGGCAGCACCACTTCCAGGCCCAGGGCCAGGTCGCGCGCATTGCCGTAGCGCAGCACGTTGGTGCCGCCGGCGTTGGTGCTCAGCGCGCCGCCCAGGCGGGCACTGCCATCGGCACCGAAGCTGAGCGGAAAAAGCCGCTGCTGCCCGGCCGCCGCCTCGCGCAGGCGCTGCACCACGCAGCCGGCCTCGGCGGTCAGGGTGAAATTGGCCGCATCCAGTGCCCGGATACGATCCAGCCGCTCCAGGCTGACCACCACCTGCCGCGCCGCATCCTGCGCCACCGCGCCCCCGCACAGCCCGGTGTTGCCCCCCTGAGGCACGACGGACAGGTCGAGCGCCGCGCAGGCTCGCATGAGCGCCGACACGGCGGCGGTGTCCTGCGGCAACACCACCGCCAGCGCTTCACCGCGGTACAGGCCACGCTGCTCGGCCAGGTACGGCGCCAGGGCATCGGTGTCGTGCAGCACCTGGCAGCCGGGGACGGCAGCCAGCCGTGACAGGCACGCGGCGCGGTCCGGCGGGCTCATGGCACGCCCGGCTGTGGCAGCCGGCAGACGTCGATCTCGCCGCCGCAGAACAGGTTGAAGGCCATGGCGGCCGCACAGGCGCGCCGGGCCAGTGCCTCGGCATCGAGGTCGCTGTCGTACAGGGCGTGCAATGCGCCCAGCGCGAACTCGGCGCCGGAGCCGACGGCGTAGTACTGCTCGAAAGCCGTGACGGACGTGTCCGAGGACACGTAGAAGATGCCGCCGTCGTTCGCCAGCAGGAACGAGGCGTCCAGGTCACCGAACGGCGAACTCTCCTCCTCGCCCTGGCACTGGTCGTTGACCAGCGAGTAGCGCTCGTGCAGCGCCTTCCAGAAGTTCTGGAAAAAACGGAACACGTCACGCTCGCTGTCCAGCCGCGGGGCCCGCCGGCGATGCAGGAAATCATCCAGGATGTTGGCGTACACGCCCCAGCCGCTGGTCGCCACATAGGTGTCGCCGACGGAGAGAATCTTTTGCGTGCGGTGGTTGCCGATCGGCACCCGGTTGTGGCCGAAGTTGTTCTGGGTGTCGGCGGCGATCACGGTCACGCCGCCCTTGCGCACGGCAACGGCTATGGTCATTGGTGGTCTATGGCTCACGAGGGTCGTCGCATCATCCTATCAGCCCACCCGCGGCAGCCCGCCGCGCCCTCAAACGGAGGTCAAGACGATGCAGCAACTGTGTCCTGATCTGTGGCAAACCACCGCCGAACACCCCTTCGGCCCGGATGTGACCACGCACGCCTATCTGTGGCGCGGGCCGGCCGGCAACGTGCTGTTCTACAACACGGGGCTGGCGGAAGAAATCGAGGCGCTGGCACCGCTGGGCGGCGTCGCGTGGCAATACCTCAGCCACCGCGACGAGGTCTCGCCCAGCCTGGCGGCGATACATGCCCGCTTCGGCACCCGCCTGCGCTGCCACGCGCTGGAGGCACCCGCCGCGCAGGCCGTGACCCCGGTCGAGGCCACCTTCGACGCGACGCACGTGCCACTGCCTGGCCTGGAGGTGATTCCCACCCCCGGCCACACGGTCGGCAGCACCTGCTTTCGGGTGCAGGGGGCCGCCGGTATCTACCTGTTCACCGGCGACAGCCTGTTTCCGGACGGCGACGGCTGGAGCACCTATGTCGGTACCGATCAGCGCGCCACGCTGGCCGACAGCCTCGACCGCTTGCGCTCACCGACCCCGGCGCTGGTACTGGCATCGGCCGCGCGTCACCCGCACGGCTACCGCGCTGTCGACGGACCGCAGTGGCAACGCATCCTCGACACCGCCATCGGCGACCTGCGCTGACGGCGCTGGCCGTATTCGGCCAGCGCCGTACACTGCGGCGGCAGAACAAACCCGAGGGAGGAGACGTCATGTCGATTCGGAAGGGCCTTTGGAGGGGCCTGGCACTGGCATTCGCTGTCGCCAGCGCGGGCGCAGCGCAGGCGGCCGGTGGCTACTTTGCGATGGGCTACGGGCCGGTGGCGCGGCAGATGGCCGGCGCCACCACCGCCGTCACCGGCGACGCCTTCGCCGGCGCCTCGAACCCCGGCAAGCTGGTGTTCGCCGGCGACCGGCTCGATCTTGGCGTGGAACTGTTCATGCCCAGCCGCCGCATCGAGCGCAGCGGCAGCGGCACGCCGTACGATTTTCACTCGGTCAGCCGCAACAGCCTGTTCCTGATTCCGGAAGGCGCCTACAGCCGGCAGCTCAACGACCGCCTCGCCTGGGGCATCACCGTATACGGCAACGGCGGCCTCAACACCGAATACACCGACACCACCGGCGTGCCGGGCAGCAACGGCAACCCGGCCGCCTGTGGCGCGGCAGCGGGCAATTTCCTGCTCGGCTGCGGCAAGCTCGGCTTCGACCTGACGCAGCTGGTGGTGGCCCCCACCCTGGCCTGGCGGCCGACGCCGCGCCAGGGCCTCGGCATTGCACCGCTGATCACCGCCCAGCGTTTCAAGGCCTACGGCCTGCAGGCGTTCGCGCCACTGTCCGAGCATCCGGGACGCGTCACCAATCGCGGTTACGACATCGCCTTCGGGCTTGGCCTGCGCATTGGCTGGTATGCGCAACCGACGCCCTGGCTGAGCCTTGGCGCCGCGTACGCCACGCGCACGTTCATGCAGAAATTCGACAAGTACGAGGGCCTGTTCGCGGAGGGCACCTTTGACGTACCGGAGAACTTCAACGTCGGGGTGGCGCTGCGTCCGACGGCCGACTGGCTGGTGTCGCTGGACGTGCAGCGGATCAACTTCGCCGGCGTCAACTCGCTTGGCAACGGCGTGCTGAACACGCTGACCGACCCCGCCGGCCGCCCCCTCGGCAGCGCCCAGGGCAGCGGCTTCAACTGGCGCGACGCCAACACCTACCGGATCGGCATCGCCTACAGCTGGTCACCGCGCCTGACCCTGCGGGCCGGCTACGGCTACGGCGCCCGTCCCAACGACGACGACATCAACACCGTCAGCTTCAACATGCTCACACCCAACCAGCTGCGCCAGGCCAGCGTCGGCTTCAGCTGGCAGCTGTCCGAGGATCACGAACTGCACGGCTCGGCCGGGCATTACTTCGAGAGCACCTACCGCGGTCCGTCGGCGGCGCTGCCCGGCGCCACCGAAAAGATCCGTCCGCACGTGGAAATGCTGATGCTGGCCTGGAGCTGGCGCCTGTAGCGGCGCTTCAGGCCCCGGCCGCCAGCACCTGTCGCGCCACCGGCAAACCCGCGTCGTCCATCGCCCGCGCCAGCAGCCGCGCGTGGCGGTGAGCCGGCACGGGCGCGGTGTTCGCCGGCAGGGCCGCCACCACTTCGCGCACGGCCTGGGGTTCGTTGCACAGCAGCACGTAGTCGCAACCGGCCGCCAGCGCCGCGCGTACCCGCTCGGCAGGCCCGCCGGCCACCACCGCCCCGGCCATGCCGAGGTCGTCGCTGAACACCGCGCCGTCGAACCCCAGCTCGCCGCGCAGGATGTCCTGCACCCAGCGGCGCGAGAAACCGGCCGGTTGACCGTCCACCGCCGGAAACACCACGTGCGCCATCATCACCGACGCCATGCCGGCCGCGAACAGGCGCCGGTACGGCAACAGATCGCCCTCCAGCGCGGCGCGCGGGCGCGCGTCCACCACCTGTGTCAGATGCGTGTCGGCCGCCACCGCGCCGTGTCCCGGAAAGTGCTTGCCGCAGGCCGCCATGCCGGCATCGGCCATGCCGGCCATGAAGGCGCCGGCCAGTGCCGCGGCGGTCTCGGCGTCGGCGTGAAAGGCCCGCGCACCGATGATCTCGCTCACGCCGTAGTCGAGGTCGAGTACCGGAGCGAAGCTCAGGTCCACGTCCAGCGCCACCAGTTCACCGGCCATCACCCGTCCGCCGGCGCGGGCCCGTTCAAGGCCGCGCTCGGGGTCGCGGTCGAAGGCGTGGCCATAGTCGGCCGCCGCCGGCAGTCGCGTGAACCCGGGCCGCAGACGCTGGATGCGCCCACCCTCCTGGTCGACGGTGATCAACAGCCGCGGTTCGCGCAGGCCGTGAATGCGCTGGCACAGCGCCCGCAGCTGCGCGGCGTCGGTGAAGTTGCGTTCGAACAGAATCACCCCACCGATCAGCGGGTGCTGCAGCAACGCGGTTTCCTCGGCGCTCAGCTGCGGGCCGGCGAGCCCGATCACCAGCGGACCGGGCGGCAAAGACACGGGCATGGTCAATCCTTTGCTGATCAGGGCGCTGCGTGGCGGTCGGCGGCAGCGATGCGCTCGCCCCAGTCGGCGGCGCGATCGACGATGGCGTCGACATCCAGTGTGGTCAGACGCCGCGCCTGGAGCAACGGCCGCCCGGCCACCCACACGTCGGTGACTGCCTGGCGGCCGGCGGCGTAGATGAGCTGCGAGATCGGGTCGTGCACGGGCTGGCAATGCGGCGCCGACAGGTCGAGCGCCACCAGATCGGCCGCCTTGCCCGGCTCCAGCGAGCCGATTTCCTCATCCAGACCCAGCGCCCGGGCACCGCCCAGGGTGGCCATGTGCAACAGCGCCGGTGCCGGCACGGCGGCGGCATCGCCGGCGGCCAGCTTGGCCAGAAGACCGGCCGACTTGAGCTCCCCCAGCAGGTCGAGATCGTTGTTGCTGGCGGCGCCGTCGGTGCCGATGGCCACGTTCACTCCGGCCGCCAGCAGGGCCGGCAGCGGACAGGTGCCGGACGCCAGCTTCATGTTCGACTCCGGGCAATGGACCACGCTGGCGCCGGCCGTACCCAGGCTGGCCATCTCGCCGCCCAGCAGCTGCGTGGCATGCACGCCGATCAGCCGCGGCGACAGCAGCCCCAGACCCGCCAGCCGCTCCAGCGGACGCACGCCAAAGCGCGCCTCGCTCTCGGCCACCTCGTGAGCGGTCTCGTGCAGGTGGATGTGCAGCGGCAGGTCGAGTTCATCCGCCAATGTGGCCAGCTGGCGCAGCGGCGCGTCGCTGACCGTGTAGGGCGCGTGTGGCGCAAAGGCCGTGCGCACGAGCGGATGGTCGCGCCAGGCGTCGTGCAGGGCCAGGCCACGGCGCAGGTAATCGTCGGCGTCGCTGGCGTAGGCGCTCGGGAAATCGATGGCGATCAGGCCGATCACCGCCCGCTGTCCGGCGCTGGCCGCCACCTGCGCCGTCTCCTCGCCGAAGAAGTACATGTCCGAGAAACAGGTGATGCCGGCCTGCAGCATCTCCGCCACCGCCAGCGCGCTGCCGTCACGCACGAACTGCGGCCCGACGAAGCGCTGCTCCGCCGGCCAGATGTGCTGCTGCAGCCACGGCATCAGCGGCAGGTCGTCGGCCAGGCCGCGCAGCAGCGTCATCGCGGCGTGGGTATGGGCGTTGACCAGACCCGGGATCAGCGCGTGCCCCGGCCGCTCGATCTGCGTCAGGTCGGGGAAGGCCTCACGCGCCTGGTCACTGGGCAGCACGGCGGTGATACGGCCGCCGTGCACGACCACCGCATGGTGCTCCAGGACACAGTCGGCCGGCTGCACGGGGATCACCCAGCGAGCGTGAATCACGAAGCATGCTGTGTCGGTCATCCGGCGGTCCGCCAGGGCTGGGGCTGCATTGCAGGCTGAAAAATCGGGGTGCTATAGTGCCCAGCATTCACGCAATTGCAACCGACATGCGCCACGACCGCCAGCCAATCACCGCCTTGCCTGCCCGCGCCGCGCGCGGCACGCGGCTGTGCGCGTCCGTCTCCCTGCCCCGCCGGCCGCTCGGCCTGCTGCTACTGACGCTGCGACTGCCGTAAGGCAGACATACGCACGCATGCCCTGGCGAGGGCCCCAAAACGCCAATCCAACACCTTACCCAAGCCGCGCGGCCCACCGCCGTGCGGCCGCCCGTAACCGTTTCGGAGACCGGCCGTGAGCAAAGACAAACTCATCATTTTCGACACCACCATGCGCGACGGCGAGCAGAGCCCCGGCGCCGCCATGAGCCGCGAGGAGAAGCTGCGCATCGCCAAGGCGCTGGAGCGGCTCAAGGTGGACGTGATCGAGGCCGGCTTTCCGGCGTCGAGCCCCGGCGACTTCGCGGCCGTCAAAGGGGTGGCCGAGATCGTCAAGGAATCGCGCGTGTGTGCGCTGGCGCGCACCGGCGATGCCGACATCGACCGTGCCGGCGAGGCGCTCAGGCCCGCGGCCGCGTCGCGCATCCATACCTTCATCGCGACCTCGCCGCTGCACATGGAGAAGAAGCTGCGCATGACGCCCGACCAGGTGGTCGAGGCCGCCGTGCGGGCGGTCAAGCGGGCGCGGCAGTACACCGACGACGTCGAGTTCTCGGCCGAGGACGCCGGACGCTCGGAAATGGACTTCCTGTGCCGCATCTTCGAGGCGGTGATCGACGCCGGCGCCACCACCATCAATGTGCCGGACACGGTCGGCTACAACCTGCCGCAGGCGTTCGGCGAGAAGTTCCGCCACCTGATCGAGAACATCCCCAACTCGGACAAGGCCGTGTTCTCGGCCCACTGCCACAACGACCTGGGCCTGGCCGTGGCCAACTCACTGGCCGCCGTGCTGGCCGGCGCCCGGCAGGTGGAGTGCGCCGTCAACGGCCTTGGCGAGCGCGCCGGCAACGCGGCGCTGGAAGAAGTGGTCATGGCGGTACGCACCCGTCAGGACGTGTTCCCCTGCGACGTCGGCATCGACACGCGGCACCTGCTCGCCTGCTCGAAGCTGGTGGCGGCCGTGACCGGTTTCCACGTGCAGCCGAACAAGGCCATCGTCGGTCTGAACGCCTTCGCCCACGAGTCCGGCATCCACCAGGACGGCGTGCTCAAGAGCCGTGAGACCTACGAGATCATGCGCGCGCAGGACGTCGGCTGGCAGGACAACCGCCTCACGCTGGGCAAGCTGTCCGGACGCAACGCCTTCAAGCAGCGCATGGCGACGCTCGGCTTCGAGTTCGCCACCCAGGAGGAGCTGACCGAGGCCTTCCGTCGTTTCAAGGAGCTGGCCGACAAGAAGCGCGACATCTACGACGAGGACCTCATGGCCCTGGTCACCGACATGGACCTGACCCAGGCCAACGAGCGCATCCGTCTGGTCGACATGAAGGCCACCGCCGAAATGGGCGAGACGCCGCAGGCCACGGTGACACTGACCATCGACGGCACCGAACGCACCGCCAGCGCCGACGGCGACGGCTCGGTGGATGCCACCTTCAAGGCCATCGAGGCGATCGTGAATTCCGGAGCGCAGCTGCAGCTTTACTCGGTGCAGAGCATCACCGGCGGCACCGACGCCCAGGGCGAGGTCAGCGTGCGCCTGGCGCGCGACGGCATGGCGGTCAACGGCCAGGGCGCCGACACCGACATCGTGATCGCCTCGGCCAAGGCCTACGTCAACTGTCTGAACCTGGTGCTCGCCGCGCGCGAGCGTGCCGCCGCCGGGGTCTAGAGGCTGGCATCACGGCCATGGCGCACGCATGCGCCATGGCCGCGGGGCTTGCTGCGAAGAACCGGCCGCTGCGCGTCAGGCGGCGGTCTGTTCGAGTTCCATCAGCACCCCGCCGCAGTCCTTGGGGTGCAGAAAAACCACCGGCAGACCGTGGGCGCCGATGCGCGGCTCACCCAGCACGCGAATGCCCGCGGCCTTGACCGTGGCGATCGCCGCCGTCAGGTCCGGCACCTCGAAACACAGATGGTGCAGGCCGCCGTCGGGGTTCTTCTCAAGGAACTTGGCGATCGGCGACTGGTCGCCGAGCGGTTCGAGCAATTCGAGCTTGGTGTTGCCGGTATCGACGAACACCGTGGTCACGCCGTGCTCTGGCAGCGGCACCGGATCGGACACCTGCGCCGGGCCGGCCAGTCCGGCGCGGTAACGTTCAGCCGCGGCGGCCAGATCGCGGGTGGCGATGGCGACGTGGTTCAGACGGCCGATCATGCGCCCGGCTCTTCGCGTTCGAACTCGATCAGCAGCTCGTCGGCATCCACCGTCTGTCCGGCACCGATCGCCAGCTTCACCACCGTGCCGTCGCGCTCGGCGTACAGCACGTTTTCCATCTTCATCGCCTCGATCACGCACAGCGCCTCGCCGGCCTTGACCGCCTGCCCGGCTTCCACGAAGACGGCAATGATCTTGCCCGGCATCGGCGAGAACACGAGGTTGGAGGTGTCCGGCACCACTTTCTCGGGCATCAGCGCGTACAGCTCGTGCTCGCGCGCGCTCAGCGCCCGGGTGCTGACCTGCAGCCCGCGCCGGCTGATGGTCAGCCGCTCGGACCCCGGCTCGACCCGGAAACGCACCGGGTAACCGTCGACGGTCAGTTCCTGCAGCGCCTCGCCGGGCCGAAACTGGCCGTGCACGACATGCGTGTGTTCGCCCACGCGAAAACGCGCTGAGGTCTCGTCCACCTCGATCACGTCGACCCGCACCGGCTGGCCCTGGATCGACACGTAGTAGGCCTTGTCCTGCCCGCTCATGATTCAGCCTCCCCGCCCGGCGCGCTTGAGAACCTTCCAGGGGCTGTCGGCGTCCCCGGCATGCACATGACGCGCCCGCAGCTCCTGCTGCGCCCGCACATAGGCGGCGATCACGGCGAACTGCTCACCGGCGCGCTCGTCGATCACCGGATCCTGGTAGCCGTCCGGGTACTCCTCGGCGATGAAGTTGGTCGAAATGTCGCCCTGCCGGAAACGCGGATGCGCCAGCAGGCTGCTCAGGAAGTCGAGATTGGTGGTCACGCCGCGAATGTCGTAGCCGTCCAGGGCGTCGAGCAGGCGCTCGGTGGCCTGCTGGCGATCCTCGCCGTAGGCGATCAGCTTGGCGATCATCGGGTCGTAGTACATGGAGATTTCGCCACCCTCGAAGGTGCCGGCGTCCACCCGAATCCCGGTTCCGGCCGGTTCGCGGTAGTCGGTCACGCGCCCGATGGACGGCAGGAAGCCGCGCCGCGCGTCCTCGGCGTACACCCGCGCCTCGATGGCCCAGCCGTCGAGCGTGACGTCCTTCTGCTCGAGCGTCAGCGCCTCGCCGGCGGCGACGCGAATCATCTGCTCGACCAGGTCCACGCCGGTGACCAGCTCGGTGACCGGATGCTCCACCTGCAGGCGGGGGTTCATCTCCAGAAAATAGAAG
>DQBD01000140.1:13112-14337 GCA_003526065.1 Gammaproteobacteria bacterium
TTGCGGTCCTGGTCGACGATGAACTCGACCGTGCCGGCCGAGTGGTAGCCGACGGCCCGCGCCAGCGCCACCGCCTGTTCGCCCATGGCCGCGCGTACCTCGGGGGTCAGGAACAGGCTCGGGGCCTCTTCGATGACCTTCTGGTGACGGCGCTGGATGGAACACTCCCGTTCGCCCAGGTACACGATGTTGCCCTGCCGGTCGCCGAGCACCTGGATTTCGATGTGTCGCGGGCGGGTGATGTACTTCTCGATGAACACGCGCTCGTCACCGAAGCTCGAACGCGCCTCGGATGCCGCCGCGCGGAACCCCTCGGCCATCTCCTCGCGCCGGTTCACCACCCGCATGCCCTTGCCGCCGCCGCCGGCAGTGGCCTTGATCATCACCGGGAAGCCGATGTCCTCGGCGATGCGCACGGCCTCGTCGGGTGTGTCGATGATGCCGACGTAGCCCGGCACCGTGCTCACCCCGGCCTGCACGGCCAGTTTCTTGGACTCGATCTTGTCGCCCATGGCACGCACCGCATCCTGCGGCGGCCCGATGAACACCACGCCCGCCTCCTCCAGACGCCGCGCGAACTCGGCGTTCTCGGACAGGAAGCCGTAGCCCGGATGCACGGCCTCGGCGCCACTGGCGGCGATGACCTCGAGGATGCGGTCGACGTTGAGGTAGGACTGCGCGCTTGGCGCCGGACCGACCGGCCACGCCTCGTCCGCCATGCGCACGTGCAGGGCGTGCTTGTCGGCCTCCGAGTAGATGGCGACCGTGGCAATACCCAGGCGCTGACAGGAGCGGATCACCCGGCAGGCGATCTCGCCGCGATTGGCGATGAGGATCTTATTGAAGAGCGGCATCTTGTATTTTCAATTGCTTAGAGCGGAATATTGCCGTGCTTTTTGAAGGGTCGCTGCACGCTCTTGTTGGCCAGCATGCGCAGCGCCCGGCACAGGTGCTCACGGGTGCGGCTGGGCGTGATCACGTCGTCGATGAAGCCACGCTCGGCGGCGACGAACGGATTGGCAAACCGCTCGCGGTATTCCTGCTCCAGGCGCGCGGTCTCGGCTGCCGGGTCGGCCGCCTGGTCGATCTGGCGGCGGTACATCACCTCCACAGCGCCCTTGGGCCCCATGACGGCGATCTCCGCGGTCGGCCAGGCATAGTTGATGTCGCCACGGATGTGCTTGCTGCTCATCACGTCGTAGGCGCCGCCGTAGGCCTTGCGGGT
>DQBD01000140.1:14599-16225 GCA_003526065.1 Gammaproteobacteria bacterium
ACAGCAGCTTGGCGCCGTGCTTGATGATGCCGCCGCGTTCCTGGGCGGTGCCGGGCAGGAAACCGGGCACGTCCACCAGCGTCACCAGCGGAATGTTGAAGCAGTCGCAGAAACGCACGAAGCGCGCCGCCTTGCGCGAGGAGTCGATGTCCAGCACGCCTGCCAGCACCTTGGGGTTGTTGGCGACGATGCCGACCGTGCGCCCTTCCAGCCGCGCGAAGCCGATGACGATGTTCTTGGCGTAATCCGGCTGAACCTCGAAAAAGTCGCGGTGGTCGGCGACCTTGTAGATCAGCTCCTTGATGTCGTAGGGCTGGGTGGCGTTTTCCGGCACCAGCGTGTCCAGCGACGGCTCGGCCCGGTCGAACGGGTCATCACACGGATAGGTCGGCGGCGTTTCGAGGTTGTTCAGCGGCAGGAAATCGAACATCCGCCGCGTCTGATACATGGCCTCGATGTCGTTCTCGAGCGCCAGGTCCGCGACACCGGACTTGGCCGTGTGCGTGCCCGCGCCGCCCAGATCCTCCGACGTCACGTCCTCGTGGGTGACCGTCTTCACCACGTTGGGGCCGGTCACGAACATGTAGGAACTGTCCTTCACCATGAAGATGAAGTCGGTCATGGCCGGCGAGTACACGGCGCCGCCGGCGCATGGCCCCATGACCACCGACAGCTGCGGCACCACACCCGATGCCTGCACATTGCGGTAGAAAATCTCGGCATAGCCGCCGAGCGACGCCACGCCTTCCTGGATGCGCGCGCCGCCGGAGTCGTTCAGGCCGATCACCGGCGCGCCGACCTCGACCGCGCGATCCATGACCTTGCAGATCTTCTCGGCGTGCGTCTCGGACAGCGCGCCGCCGAACACGGTGAAGTCCTGCGAAAACACGAACGTGAGCCGCCCGTTGATGGTGCCGTACCCGGTGACCACGCCGTCCCCCGGGAACTGCTTTTCGGCCATGCCGAAGTCCTGGCACCGGTGCTGCTTGAACGTGTCCAGCTCGCAGAACGAGCCCTCGTCCAGCAACAGGTCTATACGCTCGCGGGCGGTGAGCTTGCCCTTGCCATGCTGAGCGGCAATGCGCTCCTGCCCACCACCGAGCCGCGCCGCGACCCGGGTCGCCTCAAGCCGATCGAGAATGCTGCTGCCGCTCAACGCCGCCCCCCTTAACACCAAGCAAATGCCGGCCGCCTATGGGCCGGCGCCTGCGCGCGCCGACATGCCGGCCGGCGCGCGTTCAACCATCGAAGCCGGACCGTTCAGGCGCGCTCGTCGAGCGGCACGTAATCGGCCTTGGTGGCACCCACGTAGATCTGCCGCGGGCGGCCGATCTTCGATTTCTGATCGAGCATCTCCTTCCACTGCGCGATCCAGCCAGGCAAGCGGCCAATGGCAAACATCACCGTGAACATGTTGGTCGGGATGCCCATGGCGTGATAGATGATGCCGGAGTAGAAATCGACGTTCGGGTACAGCTTGCGCTCCACGAAATAGCTGTCCGAGCGCGCCGCCTCCTCCAGTGCCTTGGCGATCTTCAGCAGCGGCTCATCCTGCTTGCCCAGCTTGGTCAGCACGGTGTCCGCGGTGCGCTTGATGATGGTGGCGCGCGGGTCGTAGTTCTTGTA
>DQBD01000203.1 GCA_003526065.1 Gammaproteobacteria bacterium
GATCTCGATCTGGTGTTCCTGCACGACTGCGACCAGCTCGACGCCGACAGCGTCGGTGGGACGCGATCCATCGACAACGGCACGTGGATGGCGCGTCTCGCGCAACGCCTGATCAACTGGCTGGCCACGCAGACGCCGGCCGGACGCGCCTACGAGGTCGACATGGAACTGCGCCCGAACGGGCGGTCCGGCCTGCTGGTGAGCAGCGTCGACAGCTTCGGCGCCTACCAGCAGGAGGATGCGTGGACCTGGGAGCACCAGGCCCTGACCCGCGCACGCTGGGTCGCGGGCGACGAGCGCATCGGCCGGCGTTTCGGGCAGATCCGCCGCGAGGTGCTGATGCGGGCGCGCGACGGCGACCGGCTGCGCGAGGACATCGTCGGCATGCGGCGGCGCATGCGCGGCGAGCTCGACAAGAGCAATGACGCCTGCTGGGACATCAAGCAGGGCGAGGGCGGCCTGATCGACATCGAGTTCATCACGCAGTACCTCGTGCTGCGCGATGCCCACCGCAACGAGGCGATCATCTCGTTCAGCGACAACTGGCGTCAGCTCGATGCGCTGGCCCGCGCCGGCAGCATCTCCGTGGCCGATCGCGACGCGCTGATCGACAGCTACCGGCGCTACCGCGCCTGGGCGCATGAGCGTTCGCTGCAGCAGGCCGACGGGCTCGCACCGGCCGGGGCTTTCGCCGAGCCGCGCGCCTGCGTGCGGCGGCTGTGGCAGACCATACTCGGCGACTGAGGGCCCGACGGACTGTCATGCGGCCCCGGCACAATAGGACGGTTCCACGCCGATGATCCTGTCGAACCGCTACAACTTCCTGTACGTCCACATTGCCAAGACCGGCGGCACCAGCGTGCGCGCCGCGCTGCGGCGTTTGCAGTGGCGGGACCCGTACTACCCGGCGCAGTGGCTGTGCTCACGCCTGTCGCACCTGACCGGCCATCGCATCGCCGCCAAGTTGCCGCGCCACGCCAAGATCGTCTGCGCGCAGGAGATGCTGCCCAGGGAGATGTTCGACGGTCTTTTCAAGTTCGCCTTCGTGCGCAACCCGTGGGACCTGCAGGTCAGCTCCTGGCATCACCTGCGCCGCGAGCGCCCGCAGCTGGTGGCCGGCTGCGCCGACTTCGCCGCCTTCGTGCGCCACAAGCTGGACCCGCAGCGGCCGTGGCAGTTCCATCTGGACACGTCCATCACGCCGCAGGTGGACTGCGTCACCGACCGCCACGGCCGGCTGATCGTGGACTTCATCGGCCGCTACGAACAGCTCGACCGCGACTTCGCCGACATCTGCCGGCGCATCGGCGTGCCGGTGGCGGCCCTGCCGCACCGCCGCCAGGCCGTCGACCGCGCCGACTACCGGCGCTACTACGACGACGACACCGCCGAGCGCGTGGCCCGGCACTTCGCGGACGACATCGCGCGCTTCGGCTACCGCTTCGACGACCCCGCCGCGCAGGCATGACGCACCGCCGGGGACGCCCGGCCGGCGCGACGATCCGCGCACCGCATGCTGGTAGAGTTCGGGCATACAAAACCGCGCGAGGAGAGACGCCCGTGAACGCCCCGCAAAACCGCTCCGACCTGCCCTTTGCCTGGCCCGAACTTGGCCTGCGCCGCGTGCCCTACGCCGTGTTCACCGACCCCGCCATCTACCAGCTCGAACAGGAACGCATCTTCCGCGGCCCGACCTGGAACTACGTGGCGCTGGAAGCGGAACTGCCCAACCCGCACGACTACGTGTCCACCTTCATCGGCGACACGCCGGTGGTGGTCACGCGCGACGGCGAAGGCGCCCTGCACGCCTGGGTGAACCGCTGTGCCCACCGCGGCGCGCTGGTGTGCCGGGACCTGCGCGGCAACACGCAGACCCACACCTGCGTCTACCACCAGTGGGCCTACGACGCCTCGGGCGCACTCATCGGCGTGCCCTTTCGCAAGGGTCTTGGCGGCAAGGGCGGCTACCCGGCCGACTTCGACATGGCCGAACACCCGCTGCGGCCGCTGCGCGTGGCCAGCCGGCGCGGCGTGGTGTTTGCCAGCTTTGCCGAGGATGGGCCGGGCTTCGAGGAGTACCTGGGCGACACCATGCTCGGCAACATCGACCGGGTCATGCACAAGCCCATCGAGGTCATCGGCTACAGCCGCCAGTACGTGCACGCCAACTGGAAGCTCTACGCCGAGAACACGCGCGACTCCTACCACGCCATGCTGCTGCACCTGTTCTATCCCACCTTCGGCATCGCCCGCCCGGCGCAGAAAGTGGCCATCGAGATGAACGAGGCGCGCTACCACAACCTGTTCACCGTGTGGCAGCCGTCCGGCAAGGAGAGCATGGACACCTACAAGCAGCACACCACGCGCGCCATCCAGGGTGGGCAGGACGCACTGGAGTCGCCGCAGTTTCTGCGCTATATCAACGAGCGCGGCGACGACATCTGCATCACCATCGAATCCCTGTTCCCCAACAGCGTGTTCCAGCACATCCAGAACGGCATGGCCGTCAGGCAGATCCGCCCCACGGCGGTGGACCAGTTCGAGCTGTACTGGACCTACTTCGGCTACGCCGACGACAGCGAGGAAATGCGTGCCCACCGCCTGCGCCAGGCCAACATGCTGGGCCCGGCCGGCCTCATCGCCATGGAAGACGCCGAAGCCGGCGAAATCATCCAGCGCGCCGTGTCGGACGGCAGCAACGAACAGTCCTTCGTCGAAATGGGCGGTTACGGCACCGAAAACCTGTACGACATCAGCGGCACGGACGAAAACTCCATCCGCGGCTTCTGGCAGGGCTACCGCGACCTGATGGGCTTCTGAACGCATGCGGCATTGCTCCCACTGCGGCGGGCCGGTCGAGCTGCGCGTACCTCCCGGCGACAACCGGCCACGCCACGTGTGCCCCGCCTGCGATGCCGTGCACTACCAGAACCCGCGCCTGGTGGTGGGCTGCATCCCGCAATGGGAAGACCGCGTCCTGCTGTGCCGGCGCGCCATCGAGCCCGCCTACGGCCGCTGGACCCTGCCGGCCGGCTTTCTGGAACTGGGCGAAGGCACCGCCGAGGGCGCCGCGCGTGAAGCCGCCGAGGAAGCCTGCATAGACGTCGACATCGGCCCCCTGTTCAGCCTCATGGACGTGCCGCACATCGGCCAGGTGCACATGCTGTACCTGGCCCACCTGCGCGAACCGCGCTGGGCAGCGGGCGACGAAAGCCTGGAAGTCGCCCTGTTCGCCGAAGCGGACATCCCCTGGTCGGACCTCTCCTTCCGCAGCGTGCGCGAGACACTGAAGCACTACTTCGAGGACCGGCGCCACGGCCGTTTCGGACTGCACACGGCGGTGCTGGGGCCGCCGCCGGGGACGTGAGCACATCGCTTCGGTGAACGTTGGCGTAATTGGCGCGCGGTAACGTGGGCAAAGGCCATCAAACCGTGCCCACTCGCATTTGACGAATTGCGACCAATAATGCCCCTGTCCGCGTGGGCACGCTTCGCTTTG
>DQBD01000058.1:0-5271 GCA_003526065.1 Gammaproteobacteria bacterium
CTGGCGTTCGGGGTTGCCTTCGAGGTGCCGGTGGTGGTGGTCCTGCTTGTGGTCGGGGGATTTGTGGACGTGGCAACCCTGCAGCGTGCCCGGCCGTACCTGATCGTGGTTGCCTTCGTTATCGGGATGGTGCTGACACCGCCCGACATCTTTTCCCAGGCGATTTTGGCGTTGCCGATGTGCCTGTTGTTCGAGGTCGGGCTACTGGTGGCGCGCGCGTTGGTGCGCCGTCGGGCGACGCAGCCGGCGACCCCTTGATCGTCACACGCGTCGTTTTGGCGCGCTAATTGCTATTCCTAGGCTCGCGCCTGCTGGCGTTCGGGCGCGAAGTCCGTATCATAGCGCCTGCGCCTAACGTTCATTTAGGGTTCGAGTGGTCATGTCAGCCGTAGCAGAAAAGAGTTCGCGTCGTCTGAGCAAGGAAGACATCCTGGAGCGTACTGCGCCGTTGTTCGCGGCCGAGGGGTACGCTGCCACCTCCATGCGGGATCTGGCCAGGGCCTGCGGCATCACGCCGGCGGCGCTCTATCACCATTTCACCGACAAGGAGCAGCTCTACCTGGAGGTGCTCGAGTACACCTTCCGGCGCCGTATCGGTCGCATGGGCGATGCGTTGCAGGGGCTCACCACGTTCGAAGATCGGGTGCGTAAGGTGGTCGAGGTCTTGGTGGATGCCGTCCACGAGGATGAATTGTTCTTGCCGATGCTGCGCCGGGAGTTGCTGGTGCGCGACGAGAAGCGCCTGGAGTACCTCGCCACGCGGGTGTTCGCCGAACCGTTCCGCGAGATCATGCGGGTTGGGCGCGACCTGCCGCCGGGGAACTTCAGGCCGTCATTTCTGGCCGCGTCGGCGCTGGCACTGACCATTGGCCACTACGCCCTGGAGCCGGTCCGACGTTATTTGATGCCGTCCGATACGCCAGACGATTTGCGTCAGGCGGTGATTGATCACGTGACCAAGCTCGCCCTGCACGGCATGGGGACGAGCGCGCACTGATGGTTGCACCGGCACCGGGCCGGCCAGGGATCGGCTGCCGGCTGCTGGCTCTGCTGCTGCCGTTGTGGCTGGTCGGCTGCGCTGAACAGACGCCGTCACCCTCGCCACAGGTCCATCAGGGGCTCAACCTGCACACCGTCGACGAGACGTCGGTGCCGCGCTACTACGCGGTGCCGGGCAGCGTGATCGCCGACGAGCGGGTACAGCTGTCCTCGCGCATCAGCGGCTTCATTCGGCGCCTGTCGGTGCGCGAGGGTGATCCGGTGCGCGAAGGGCAGGTGGTGGTGGAGATCGATCCGTCCGATGTCGACGGCGCCGTGCGTCGCGCGGAGGCGGCGGTGGAGTCGGCGCAGGCGGAGTTGGCCGATGCGCGGGTCGACGTCGACAAGTTCACGGCCTTGACCAGTACCGGCGCGGTGCCCATGGACACCCTGCGCAAGGCGCAGGTGCGTCTGGAAGTTGCGCAGGCGCGCCTGGCAGAGGCCGAGGCGGCCCTGACCACCGCCAGCGCACAGCGCGCCTACACCAGTATCACCAGCCCGGTCGACGGCGTGGTGGTGGCGCGCTTGCGTGAGGCGGGTGATCTGGCGACGCCAGGCCTGCCAATCCTGGAGATCGAGGCGCGCCACACCCTGGTGTTCCAGACCTACGTTGCCGAAAGTCGGGTGGCGCAGCTGGACGCCTCGCGGACGGTGCGTGTGGCGCTGGACGCCGTGCCCGGCGCGCACGAGGGCGAGTTGCTGCGGGTGGTGCCCTCGGCCGATCCGGTGACCCGGCGCTACGAGGTAAAGGTCAGTCTGCCCGCGCGCAGCGGCCTGCTGCCCGGCATGTTCGGGCGGGCACAGTTCTATCTGGGCGAGGAGTCGGTGCTGGCGGTGCCCAAGACGGCCCTTGTCGAGCGCGGCGGCCTGCAGGGTGTGTTCGTCGTTGATGACGGTCGCCAGGTGGCGTTTCGCTGGCTGCGCACGCGTCGGGAGCTGGATGACACGTTTGAAGTGACGGCCGGTCTGACAGCGGGACAGCGGGTGGTGCTGGCACCGCCGTCCGATCTGCGGGATGGCGATCGTCTGGCGGCTGACACGCGCGACGTGCCGTGAGCGAGCGGCCGTTCAATGCGGCTGGGCGCCTGGCCGGATTCTTCGTCGACTCCAAGTTGACGCCGTTGGTCATCCTTGCGGTGCTGGTGTTCGGCACCCTGGCGCTCCTGCTGACGCCGCGCGAAGAAAATCCCCAGATACTGGTGCCCGCGGCGCAGGTCAGCGTGGCGCTGCCCGGTGCCAGCGCGCTGGAGGTCGAGAACCTGCTGCTGACGCCGCTTGAGGCGGCCCTGTCGCAGATGGCGGATGTCGAGCATACCTACGGTACGGCCAGCAATTCGCTGGCAGCGGTTCAGGTTGAGTTTGACGTCGGGGTGCCCAAGGAAGCGGCGCTGGTGCGCGTTTACGACAAGGTGGAGCAGCTGCGTGGACGGTTGCCGGCGCAAGCCGGTGTGCCGGTCGTGACACCCATCGACGCCGACGACGTGCCCGTGGTCGCCATCACGCTGGCGTCGTCCGAGTATGGCGACTATGCCTTGAAGCGCCTGGCCGACCGCGTGGCCGAACGCCTGCGCAGCGTGCGCGGCGTGTCGATCGTCCAGGTCTATGGCGGTCGAGACCGGGAGCTGCGGGCACAGGTCGAGCCCGAGCGCATGCAGGCGTTCGGAGTCACGCTGGATCAGGGCCTGGCGCGCCTGGCGGCTTCCAATCTCGCCCGCAGCGTGGGTGACATCACCGAGCGCGGCGAACGGGCGCAGGTTTATCTCGACAACCAGCTCGACTCCCTGCAGGCCCTCCGGCGCCTGGTGATCGGCGAGAGCAACGGCCGTCTGGTGCATCTGGAAGATGTGGCGCAGGTGGTCGACGGCCCACCGCAGGACCGCCACAGCATGGCGCGCCTGGGTTTCGGGCCCAGCGACCGACGTTTCGGGCAGGCGCCGGCGGCGGAATTGCCGGCGGTGACCATCGCCGTGGCCAAGAAGGCGGGCGAGAACGCGGTGCGCATCGGGCATCAGGTGCAAGAACGCGTGCAGCGCATGCAGCGCGAGTTCCTGCCCGACGCGGTGCATGTGGTCATCACCCGCAACGACGGTGACAAGGCGGACGACGCCGTCAACACGCTGGTGGAGCACCTGGTGATCGCCATCGTGACGGTGGTGGCCGTCCTGTTGCTGACGCTCGGCTGGCGCGAAGGCCTGATGGTGCTGCTGGTGGTGCCGCTGGTGATGTTGACCGTGGTGATGGCCGACGGCTTCGCCGGTGTGACCATCAACCGGGTGGCGCTGTTCGCCCTGATTCTGGCGCTCGGCTCACTGGTGGACGACGCCATCGTGGTGGTGGAGAACATCTACCGTCACTACAGCGACAATCCCAACGGCGATCGCCGTGCCATGGCGGTGCAGGCGGTGGCCGAGGTGGGCAACGCCACCAACTTCGCCACCTTCTCGATGATGGCGGTGTTCGCCGCCATGATCGTCATCAGCGGCATGCCGGGAGAGTTTTTCTTCCCGATCGTGTTCAACCTGCCGACCGCCATGTTCACGTCGCTGGTGTTCGCCTACATGGTGACCCCGTGGGCGGCGCGACGCTGGCTGCGGCCGAAGCCGCTGCTTGGCGAGCTGCAGGCGCACAGCGCGCAGGCATACGGCGCCTACGACCGGCTGCTGTGCCTGCTCCTGGACCGGCCGCTGGCGCGGCGCGGCCTGTACCTGACCATGGCCGTGCTGATCGGTCTGTCGGCGCTGATGCCGGCCTGGCAGTACCTCCGGCCGGCTGGTCCGGTGGGCGACAAGTCGCCGCTTGGGTTGTTGATGACGTTCCTGCCCAAGGACGACGTCAACACCTTCAACATCTTCATCGACCTGCCCGAAAGCGCCAGCGTGGAGCAGACCGATGCGCTGGTGCGCGACGTCGGGCGTGTGCTGCGACAAACGCCGGAGGTCAGCAACTATTTGGTGGCCCTGGCGCAGCCGGGTGTCACCGACCTGCCGAACCTTCTGCGCGGTGGGCTGAACCGCAGCGCCCCGTATCAGGCGGAAGTGCGCGTGAACCTGGCGCACCGGCGCGCGCGTGCGCGCAGTGCGCCCGACATCGTTGCGGATCTGCGGCCTCGCCTGCATGCCCTGGCCGCGCGCTATCCCGGCAGCGTGATACGCACCTTCGACGACCCGCCAGGGCCGCCGAGCCGGGCCAAGGTGCTGGCCGAGGTCTACGGTACCGATCTGGCGCGCATGGAGCAGGTGGCGGCCCAGGTGCGCCAGCAGTTCGAGCAGACTCCCGGCATGGCCGAGATCTTCGATTCAGTCACCGAGCCGGTGCTGCGCCACCGGCTGGTGGTGGACGAGGAAAAGGCGGCGCTGTCCGGCGTGAACAGTCGGCAGATTGCCGATGTGCTGCAGGTGCTGTTCGACGGCGTGACCGTGGGGCGTGTGCACCTTCCGGATGAGCGCAGTGTGGTGCCGATCCGTATTGAAGTGCCGCAGCGTGACGAACTGCGTCCGCAGGATCTGGACCGTATCCACGTGAGCAATGCCGAAGGCAAGATCGTGCCGGTGTCCGAACTGGTGCGCCGGGTGCCGGACCATGTTGACGCGCCGATCCTGCACAAGGACAACGAACGGGTGATTTTCGTCGGCGGCGAGTACCTGACCGGCGCCGGCCTGTACGCGGTGCTGGACCTGAACGAACGCCTGCGGGCGATCGACACGGGCACCGGTACGCTGCGCGTCGGCAACCTCGGCCTGTATGACGAACCGCCGGACAGTATCGGCGGCACAAGCCTGTTGTGGGAAGGCGAGACGCGGATGATGCTCGACGCCTACCGCGACATGACCTATGCGCTGCTGCTGGCCATCTCGGTGGTCTACCTGATGCTGGTGGCCTACTACCGCTCGTTTGCGATTCCGCTGGTGGCGCTGGCGGCATTGCCGCTGGCCTTCATCGGTGTGTTTCCCGGCCACCTGATCATGGGCGCCGAGTTCTCGGGCGCCTCGATGGTCGGCATCATCGCGCTGGTGGGCATGGTGGTGCGCGCCTCGCTGCTGATCATCGAGTTCGGACGCGATGCCGAGGCGCAGGGCATGACGCTGCGCGATGCCATGCGCACTGCCTGTGCGCTGCGCCTGCGCCCGATCGTGCTGACCTCGCTGACCAACATGCTCGGTGCCACCATCATGCTGCTGGACCCGGTGTTCCGGGGGCTGGCCATCAGCGTCATCTTCGGCACGCTGTTCTCGA
>DQBD01000058.1:5505-5732 GCA_003526065.1 Gammaproteobacteria bacterium
ATCTTCGGCACGCTGTTCTCGACCGTGTTGACGATGATCGTGGTGCCGGCGCTGTACTACGCCTACCGGCAGCGGCTGCTGCGTCCGGCGACCTGATGACCGCTCAGGCTGGCGACAGGCCGCGCACCAGCAGCTGCAACTCGCGCATGCCGCGCCAGCTGTTGACCTGCGGCTCGTAGGCCACGCGCACGGACGTGGCGAGCTGTCCGCGCAGCGGCGCGGCGCCT
>DQBD01000058.1:6050-6291 GCA_003526065.1 Gammaproteobacteria bacterium
CAGGTGATCGGCACCGACCACACGCGTCTCGTGCACGGTGAACACGTCATCGAACAGCGGTGCCGGGAAGCCCTGGCCCCACGGGCCGGCCTGCTGCAGGCGCTGCGCCAGTTCCAGCGTCAATTCCGCGATGCCCAGCGGGCCGTCGCTGTCCAGGGCGTCGTCCGGCGCGACGCCACCGGTCTGCGCCAGCACCGCGTCGGCCAGCGCCGCGGCGAAGATTCGCCGCGGCGCTGGCCGA
>DQBD01000201.1:0-493 GCA_003526065.1 Gammaproteobacteria bacterium
CGCGACTGAGGCTGTAGCGGTCCTCCTCCGGCAGGAACATGGTCACACCCAGCGCGCGGCCGCGCGGAATGATGCTCACCTTGTACACCGGGTCATGCGCCGGAACCGACAAACCGACGATGGCGTGCCCGGCCTCGTGATACGCCGTCAGGCGCTTCTCGTCGTCGTTCATGACCATCGAGCGGCGCTCGACGCCCATCATGATTTTGTCCTTGGCGCGGTCGAAGTCTTCCTGGTCCACGACGCGCTTGTTCCGGCGCGCCGCGAACAAGGCCGCCTCGTTGACGAGGTTGGCCAGGTCCGCGCCCGAGAATCCCGGCGTTCCCCGGGCAATGACCTCGGCCTGGGCATCCGCCGCCAGCGGCACCTTCTTCATGTGCACCTTGAGAATCTGGGCGCGACCGACGATGTCCGGCAGCGGCACCACCACCTGGCGATCGAAACGACCGGGGCGCAGCAACGCCGGATCGAGAACGTCCGGACGGTTGGTGGC
>DQBD01000201.1:723-4252 GCA_003526065.1 Gammaproteobacteria bacterium
CCGGACGGTTGGTGGCGGCGATGACGATGACGCCTTCATTGCCCTCGAAGCCGTCCATCTCGACCAGCAGCTGATTCAGGGTCTGTTCGCGCTCGTCGTGACCGCCCCCCAGCCCCGCTCCACGGTGCCGGCCGACGGCATCGATCTCGTCGATGAAAATGATGCACGGCGCGTGCTTCTTGGCCTGCTCGAACATGTCGCGCACGCGCGACGCACCGACACCGACGAACAGTTCGACGAAGTCCGAGCCGGAAATGGTGAAGAACGGCACCTTGGCCTCACCGGCGATGGCCCGCGCCAGCAGGGTCTTGCCGGTACCCGGCGAGCCCACCATCAGCACCCCGCGCGGAATGCGCCCACCCAGACGCTGAAACTTGGACGGGTCGCGCAGGAAGTCCACCAGTTCGTGCACCTCCTCCTTGGCCTCGTCGACCCCGGCCACGTCGGCGAAGGTCACACGCACCTGATCCTCGGTGAGCATACGCGCACGGCTCTTGCCGAACGGCATCACGCCGCCCTTCCCGGGCCCGCCCTGCATCTGACGCATGAAGAACACCCACACGCCGATCAGCAGCAACATCGGGAACCAGGAGATGAACACCTGCATCAACAACGACTGACGATCCGGCGCCGCCACCTCGATACCGACGTTATTGGCCAGCAGGTCGTCGATCATGTGCGGGTCGTTCGGCGTATAGACGACAAACTTTTCACCGCCGCTGGTCACGCCGCGCACGCTGCCATCCTCGATCACGACCTGGTCGATCTGCCCGCTCTTGACCTGCCCGATGAACTGCGAATAGTCCATGGTGCGCTCGGCGTTGCGCTGTGGTCCGAAGCTGTTGAACACCGCCATCAGCACCAGCGCCACCACGATCCACAGGACGATGTTGCGGGACATTGAATTCACGTAGCGCGTCTCCGGTCGCTATATAAGGGGCGGCGCTGGCACCAGCGGACCGCCAATCGTTTACTAATCGTTTGTCGGCAGCATACCGCGACCGATCAGGTAATGCTCGCGGCTGCGATCGCGCGATGCAGCCGGTTTTCGCACCAGCACGCGCTCGAAGCGTTGGGCAAACAGCGCCCGCAGGTCTTGGCTGCCAGCGCCTTCGAAGCATTTGACCAGCAACGCCCCGTCGGGTTTCAACACACGCGTGGCCAGGTCCAGCGCCAACTCCGCCAGGTGCAACGCGGCCGGCTGGTCGATCGCCCGCACCCCGGTCAGGTTGGGGGCCATGTCGGACATCACAAGATCGGCACCCTGCGGCAACCGCTCGAGCAACCGGGCCAGTACCGCCTGGTCGTTGAAATCACCTTGAATGAACTCGACACCGGGCATCGGTGCCATGTCCAGCAGATCGACCGCCACCACCCGGCCTCGCGGCCCCACCTGTTCGACCGCGACCTGCGACCAGCCACCCGGCGCGGCACCCAGGTCCACCACCGTGGCACCGGCCTGCAGCAGCCGGTCGCGGCGATTGATCTCCAGCAGCTTGAAACTGGCACGCGACCGATACCCCTGCGTTTGCGCCTGACGCACGTAGGGATCCGATGCATGCCGTTCGAGCCAGCGACGCGTGTTACCCCGCCGGCTCACGGCGCCCGACCGCCACCGGCCGCCTCAGCGGTAATCGACCGCCAGAATTTCATAGGTTTGATCGCCACCCGGGGCCGGCACCACCACCTCGTCACCGACGGCGCGGCCAATGAGCGCCCGCGCCAGGGGCGCGCGGAACGACACACGCCCCTGCTTGATGTCGGCCTCGTCGATGCCCACGACCTGATAGGTGACTTCCTCGTCCGAGTCCAGGTTGACCACGGTCACTGTCGCACCGAACACCACCTTTTCTCCGGACAACCTGGCCGGATCGATCACTTCGGCGCGACCGAGGCGATCCTCGATTTCACTGATACGGCCTTCGATGAAGCCCTGCTGCTCCTTGGCCGCGTGGTACTCGGCGTTCTCCTTCAGGTCGCCGTGGGCACGCGCTTCGGCGATGGCCGCGATCACGCGCGGCCGTTGCACGGATTTCAGGTCGTCAAGTTCGCGGCGCAACTGCTCGGCGCCGCGGGCGGTGATCGGTTCGCGGGTCATGACTAGCTCAGCTCAGTGTGCAGACGGTGCAGGCTCTCGACCTGGATGTCGCCGCGGCTGTCGAGCGCCAGGCAGGTCGCCCGTGCCCCGGCCAGCGTGGTGGTGTGCGGCACCTTGAACCGCAACGCCGCCGCGCGAATGGCGAACGAATCCGCGATCGCCTGCTTGCCTTCGGTGGTGTTCAGAACGAAGGCCACCTCACCGTTGGTGATCATGTCCACGATGTGGGGCCGACCTTCCTTGACCTTGTTTACCACGCCGCAGGGTATGCCTGCAGCGATCAGCGTCTCGGCGGTACCACGGGTCGCAATCAACTCGAAGCCGCAGCGGCGCAGGTCGTTCGCCACCTGCATCAACAGCGGCCCCTTGTCGGCCTGGCGCACGCTGATGAAGGCGCGTCCGCCAGCCGGCAGCGGGTTACCCGCCGCCAGCTGCGCCTTGCCGTAGGCCTCGCCAAAACTGCGCCCGACGCCCATGACCTCGCCGGTGGACTTCATCTCCGGGCCGAGGATGATGTCCACGCCCGGGAACTTGGCAAACGGGAACACCGCTTCCTTGACCGAGAAGTACGGCGGCGTCACCTCGGCCTCGATGCCCTGCGCCTGCAGGTCGATTCCCGCCATGCAGCGCGCCGCCACCTTGGCCAGCGGCACCGCCGTGGCCTTGGACACGAACGGCACGGTGCGCGAGGCGCGCGGGTTCACTTCCAGCAGGAAAACCTCGCCCTGCTTGACCGCGAACTGGATGTTCATCAGGCCAACCACGCCCAGCTCGCGCGCCAGCAGGACGGTTTGGCGGCGCATCTCGTCCACCACCGGCGCGTCCAGGCTGTACGGCGGCAGACAGCAGGCGGAATCGCCCGAGTGCACGCCGGCCTGCTCGATGTGCTCCATGACACCGCCAATGATCACCCGCGTGCCGTCGCTGACCGCGTCCACGTCGACTTCGAGCGCGTCGTCCAGGAAGCGGTCCAGCAGCACCGGCGAGGCGGCCGACACATGGCTGGCGTTCTGCATGTAGGCGCGCAGCCCGGCCTCGTCGTGGACGATTTCCATGGCGCGGCCGCCGAGCACATACGACGGGCGCATCACCAGCGGATACCCGATCTCCGCCGCCGCCGTCAGCGCCTGCTCCAGGCTGGCCGCCATGCGGTTGGCCGGCTGACGCAGGCCGAGCTTGTCCACCACCTGCTGGAAGCGCTCGCGATCCTCGGCGCGGTCGATGGCGTCCGGCGTGGTGCCGATGATCGGCGCCCCGGCCGCCAGCAGCGCCCGCGCCAGCTTCAGCGGCGTCTGGCCGCCGAACTGCACGATCACGCCCCACGGTTGCTCGACGCGCACGATCTCGAGCACGTCCTCCAGCGTCAGCGGCTCGAAGTACAGCCGGTCGGCGGTGTCGTAGTCGGTGGACACCGTCTCCGGGTTGCAGTTG
>DQBD01000042.1 GCA_003526065.1 Gammaproteobacteria bacterium
CGATGACCACCGCCACGCTGTTCTCGATCAGGCCGATGGAAGCCACCGCGGTGGACAACAGCACCAGCACCAGATAGTTCGCATCCAGACGGGTGTTTTTCTCGACGCTGGCGTACAGCGCCTCCCGTGCCGCCGTGGCGGATTCCTCCTGTTCGCGCGCCTTGCGGTCCGGCGAGGGGAGGACGATCTGTACCGGCAGTACCGCGATCCGGGTGGCGGGCTGGCCATTGAGCAGGGTTTGCAAGGCGTCCAGCGTCGGTTGCAGCTTGTCGTCGGACACCAGCAGCCGCAGGGCCAGGGTGTCGTCGTCGGCTGCCGGGCCAACGCGGCAGTCGGTCAGCTGCAGTTGCTCGGCGAGCGCGCAAATCGTGTCGGCGCAGCCGGCAGCGCTCACGACCTCGACGTATTTCATGCGTCAGCCCCCGCAGTGGCGTTGCCGGCATCGCCGGCAACGCCACTGCTGCCGGGAGCCGTCAGTCGGTCAAGAACGCATCCTGCACTTTGGCCACGCCGTACACGTATTGCAACACCGGAACGTCGATGCCGAGTTCGGCCGCTTTGTCCAGGTAGGGTTTCAAGATGATGTCCACCTCCATCCGGCGACCCCGGTGCAGGTCCTGGTGCATCGAGGTGCGGCCTTCGGTTTCGCCGCTGGCGCGGGCCCGCTCGCGAAAGCGAACCCCGACGTCCATCATCAGGTCAACGGCCTGGTCCAGGGGCAGGCGGTCGAATTCCCGGAACTGGCCCATCGGCGCGTAGAAGTTTTGTGGCTGATAGCCCATGGCCTTGTAGACCTTGAGGAAGTCGCGCGCCAGCATGACGTAGTTGATGGCGCCCTGGCGCACCTCCAGTCCGTCCGGAAAGGTCAGAGGCAGCCCGAGCGTACTCACAGACCAGCCCGACGCGGTGCCGATCTGCATCAGCTTTTCCCACAGCACTTGTTGGATGTCGGCCACGGCGCGGGTGCCAAAGCCAGCGTTCTGGAACGCGGCGGCCACGGCCTCGATGCGCGGCGTGATGCCGCCGTCGAGTTCGCCGAAGTAGGCGGTGGTCGGTGTGGTCAGCCCCGCCAGCGCATGGCCGGGCTCCAGTAGTACGCCACCCTCGATGGTCGAGGCACCGATGACCTTGTCGTGGCCGGCCCACTGGCGCAGCCGCTCCTCCTTGCCGATGCCGTTTTGCAGCGAGCAGACCATGCTCACGCGGTCTTTCAGCGACGCCGCTTCCGCCAGGGCGGTCTCCGTGTCCTTGGCCTTGGTGAGCAGGATCATCAGGTCGAATGCACCGTCGGCCTGGTCCGGGTGCGTCACGCAGGTGAGGTTGTCGCGTACCTGGAAATCGCCGTAGATGCCACTGATGCGCAGGCCGCGGGCCTTGATCGCGTCCATGTGGCGCGGACGCCCGACCAGGGTCACGTTCTCGCCGGCGCGCGCCAGCATGCCTCCGATGACCGAACCCAGCCCCCCGGCACCGCAGATGACGAATCGCATGGTCTGTCTCCTCGTTTTTTGTGTGTGAACGCGGGGTGGTGTTGATCCCGCTGAGGCGCATTGTGCGGTCATGCTCCGCCGTCGGGGGAGAGGTGCTTGCCCAGGCAGGCTAAAATGGGCTGTTTCAGGGCTGGTGAACGACGCTGGCCTCTTCCCCTACTCAGGTGCACGCCATGTCGAACCAAACGCCCGAAATGCCCGAGTTCAAGCTCGATGCCAACGACCTGTACACCGAAGAGGTGTTTACCGATCGCCGCGTGGGCAGCATCCGCCGCCTGCAGCCGGTCAGCGCGGACGGCCAGCCCGACAGCGGTCGGCCGGTGCTGTATATCGGCCAGACGCAGATCCTGACCCCGATGGGTGCTTTGCCGCTGACCTTCGAGATCGCCGCCAGCTCGCTCAGCGAGGCGCTGGAGCAGTTTCCGGCCCAGGCGCAGCAGGCACTCGAGGAGACCGCCCGTGAATTGCAGGAGATGCGTCGCGAACAGGCGTCGTCCATCGTGGTGCCGGAGCCCGGCGCGGCCGGTGGGCTTGGCGGCGGACTCGGCGGCGCGGGCGGTGGGCGCATTCAGCTGCGTTGACGCGCGGTCGCGCTCACAGCCAGTGCTGTGAAACTGAGCGACAAAGCATTAAAGTTTCCGCTTCGAAGCAGGCAATTAACAGCTGCGTTCCGCTTGGCGGAGCGTCATTCGAGCGCCGTCTCGGGCGGCGCGTGCCGGTTGCCGGGCGTCGTGATCGTTATCAAATCTGGAGGACTTTCCCATGGCCATGACCGGAATTTTGCGCCCGGGTCACGTGCAGCTGCGCGTGCTGGAGCTCGGCCCGGCGCTGCATCACTACAAGGAAATGATTGGTCTGATCGAGACCGCTCGTGACGCCGAGGGGCGGGTCTACCTGAAGGCCTGGGACGAGCACGACCTGTTCAGCATCGTGTTGCGCGAGGCCGACAGCCCCGGTATGGATTTCTATGGCTTCAAGGTGCTGGACCAGAAGACGCTGGAGCACTATGCGCAGCGCCTGACGGATTACGGCGTGGCGATCGAGCGCATCCCCGCGGGTGAGCTGAAGGGCACCGGCGAGCGCGTGCGCTTCGAGACGCCGTCCGGCCACCTGATCGAGCTCTACGCGGAAAAGCAGCACGTCGGAAACGGACTGCCGGACGTGAACCCCGACGTATGGCCGGACGGCCTGAAGGGCATGCACCCGACGCGGTTCGACCACTGCCTGCTCAACGGCGACAACGTTCCCGAAACCGCCAAGCTGTTCCAGGAAGTGCTGGACTTCGATCTGAGCGAGCGCATCGTGGCGCCGGACGGCAGCATGGTGGGTGCCTTCCTGGCGTGCTCTGACAAGGCCCACGACGTGGCCTTTATCCACGAGGACTCCAAAGGCCGTCTGCACCACGTGAGTTTCTACCTGGAGTCCTGGGACGAAATTCGCCACGCCGCGGACATCATGTCCAAGAACTACATCCCGGTGGAGTACGGTCCCGGTCGCCACGGCCTGACGCGCGGTCTGACCATCTATTTCTTCGATCCGTCGGGCAACCGCAACGAGACCTTCCACGGCGGCTACATCCGCTACCCGGATCACCCGGTCATCACCTGGACGCACGAGGAGACGCCCAAGGGCATCTTCTACTACGGCCACAAGATGGTCGAAAGCTTCGTCACAGCCAACACCTGAGGCCGGTCATGACCAAGACCGTGCAACAGACCACGCTGCACTGGCAGGCGGCCATCACGGTGGCCCAGGGCGCGCTCGACAAGGCGCAGGAACTGGGCATTCGCGTGGCGGTGGCGGTCATGGACCGCGGTGGCAACCTGCTGGCCTTTGCCCGTGACCCGGGCGCGCCGTTTCATTCCAGCAAGATCGCCGAGGACAAGGCCACCACGTCCGGTGGTTTCGGCCTGCCCACCAAGCAGTGGTGGCCGGTGCTCGAGGGCATGAACTCGCCGGGCCTGCTGGCCGGTATCGCCGCCGTGCCGCGCATGGTGGTGTTCGGCGGCGGCGTGCCGGTATACGTGGACGGCGAGTGCATCGCCGGCGTCGGCGTGTCCGGTGGCAGCGAGGAAGAAGACGAGATCTGCGCCCGCGCGGGCCTGGAGGCTGCCGGCCTGCAGGCGGAGCCGGGGCAGGGCTGAGAGATGGCGGGCCCCGTTCGTGTCGGGGCTGTCAGCCGGGTAAAGGCACGGCGCCGGCCGGTGCCGTGTTCGGGCCGCCGGGCGACCGGCGGCCACTTCATACGGCGGGTTGCCGCCGTTCAACTGTCAAGCAGCGTCAAAGCATGAAAGAAATCAAGCACTTCATCAACGGCGAGTTCGTCGCCTCCGCCAGCGGTCGTACCTTCGACGACATCAACCCGGCCACCGGCCAGGTGGTTGCCAAGGTGCACGAGGGTGGCAAGGCCGAGATCGACCAGGCGGTGGCCGCGGCGCGCGCCGCCATGAAGGGGCCGTGGGGCAGCATGCCGCTGGCCGAGCGCATGGACCTGCTGATGAAGCTGGCGCACGGCATTCAGGCCCGTGCCGAGGAGTTCGCGCAGGCCGAGGTGGCGGACAACGGCATGCCCATCACGCTGGCGCGCCATGTGAACATCCCGCGCGGCAGCGCCAACTTCATCCAGTTTGCCGAGCACTTCAAGTACGTCGCCACCGAGTGCTGGGAGATGGAAGGCGCGCTCAACTACGCGCTGCGTCGGCCGCTGGGTGTGGTCGGCATCATCTCGCCGTGGAACTTCCCGCTGCTGCTGACCACCTGGAAGGTGGCGCCGGCCCTGGCGGCCGGCAACGCCGTCATCATCAAGCCGTCCGAGGAGACGCCGGCCACCACCGCGCTGCTGGCCGACGTGGCCAAGGACATCCTGCCGCCGGGTGTGCTGAACGTGGTGCACGGGTTCGGGCCGGATTCGGCCGGTTCGGCGCTGACCGAGCACCCGGACGTCGACGGCATCACCTTCACCGGCGAGACCACGACCGGCCAGATCATCATGCGCGCCGCCGCCGCCAACCTGAAGAAGGTGTCGTTCGAGCTCGGCGGCAAGAACCCGAACATCATCTTTGCCGACGCCGACCTGGACGCCTGCATCGACACCACCATGCGCTCCTCGTTCGCCAATCAGGGCGAGGTGTGCCTGTGCGGTTCGCGCATCTATGTCGAGCGCCCGCTGTACCAGGCGTTCCTGGACAAGCTGGTCGAGCGCATCCGCAGCTCGGTCAAGATCGGCGACCCGACCGATACCTCCACGACGCTGGGGGCGCTCATTTCCAAGGAGCATCTGGCGCGGGTGCAGACCTTCCTGGATTCGGCCAAGGCCGATGGCGCCACCTTCCTGACCGGCGGCAAGCGTCCGGAAGGGCTGCCCGATCACCTCAAGGACGGCGCTTTCCTGGAGCCGACGGTGATCGTCGGTCTCGGGCCGGACTGCAAGGCGCAGCGGCAGGAGATCTTCGGCCCGGTGGTGTCGGTGACACCGTTCGACACCGAGGAAGAAGTGCTGGCGCTGGCCAACGACACCAACTACGGCCTGTCCGCCACCGTGTGGAGCAGCAACCTGGCCCGTGCGCACCGCGTGGCGGCGCAGCTCGAAGCCGGCATCGTGTGGGTCAACACCTGGTTCCTGCGCGACCTGCGCTCGCCGTTCGGCGGCATGAAGTACTCCGGCATTGGCCGCGAGGGCGGCGTGCACTCGCTCGAGTTCTACTCCGAGCTGAAGAACATCTGCGTCAAGTTGTAAGGAAGAACCTCATGGAATCGGCCAAGATCGACCAGTACAGCGAACAGCTGTACCAGGCCCTGCGCAGCGCCCAGGTGGTGGACCCGCTGACCGCGCGCGAGCCGGACATCAGCATCGAGGATGCCTACCAGATTCAGCTCGGCATCATCCGCCGGCGCATGGAACGCGACGGTGACACCATCATCGGCAAGAAGATTGGCGCCACCAGCAAGGCCGTGCAGTCCATGCTGGGCGTGGACCAGCCGGATTTCGGCCACCTGATGTCCAGCATGGCGTACAACGATGGCGACGTGGTGCCCATCGAGGGCAACCTGATCCAGACGCGCATGGAGGGCGAGATCGCCTTCATTCTCAAGCGCGACCTGCTGGGACCGGGCATCACCAACGCGGCCGTTCTGGCAGCGACCGAGTGCGTGATGCCGTGTTTCGAGATCTGCGATTCGCGTATCCGTGACTGGAAGATCCGCATCCAGGACACCGTGGCCGACAATGCCTCGGCCGGGCTGTTCCTGCTCGGCGACCAGGCGGTCGACCCGCGTCGCATCGACCTCAAGACCTGCGGCATGATCCTGGAGAAGAACGGCGAGATCGTCGGCCTCGGCGCCGGCGCGGCGACGCTGGGTCATCCGCTGAATGCCGTTGCCTGGCTGGCCAACACGCTGGGCCAGCGCGGGATTCCGCTCAAGGCCGGTGAGGTCATTCTGTCCGGCTCGCTGGCCACCATGGTCAGTGCCAAGGCCGGTGATCACATGCGTGTCACCATAGGTGGCATGGGCAGCGCGTCGGTCTGCTTCGCCTGAAGCATCTCTCCGTGGCGGTCGCCTGCAGGATGCGGGCGGCCGGCCGCGCGTTTGCCGACGAGCAGGTGCCGCGTGACCGGTGACGCCCGTGGCGGCACCGAGTGCCATGCGGGGCTTGTCAGCCGCCCCGGGCGGCCAGCGATCAGGGAGTCAGATTGTGGTTCGACGCACGTCGCGCGCGTCTTCAGAGTCAACGCAACGCAAGGATGCGAAACGCACGTCGACAGACCGTGACACGGTCATCGGCCTGTACCGCACCATGCGCCGCATCCGCAGTGCGGAAGGGCGCCTGTCGGAACTGTTCGCCGCCGGCGAAGTGCCGGGGTTCATTCATCTGAGTATCGGTCAGGAGGCGGTTGCCGCCGGCGTGATGGCGGCGCTGCAGGCGGCCGACACCATCGCCTCCAATCACCGCGGCCACGGTCACTGCCTGGCACGCGGGGTCGACCTCGCGGGCCTGTTCGCCGAGATCATGGGCCGCGATACCGGCCTGTGCCGCGGCCGTGGCGGTTCCATGCACGTGGCCGACATGCGCATCGGCATGCTCGGGGCCAACGGCATCGTCGGTGCCGGCATTCCGCTCGCCGTGGGCAGTGCGCTGGCGCACCAGGTGCGCGGCACCGGTGGCGTGGCGGTGGCGTTCTTCGGTGACGGCGCGCTGGCCGAGGGGGTGCTGCACGAGTCGATCAACATGGCGGCGTTGTGGCGCCTGCCGCTGCTGCTGGTGTGCGAGAACAACGGCTGGTCGGAGTTCTCGCCCGCCGAACAGCAGTTCTCGGCAAAGCCGCTGGACCTTGCCGCCGCGTTCGGTGTGGCCGGCGAACAGGTGGACGGCAACGACCTGCTGGC
>DQBD01000038.1:0-249 GCA_003526065.1 Gammaproteobacteria bacterium
CGCCCCAGGACGGCGCCAGCAGGATCAGCGAGAACACCATGCCGAGCGACTGCGCCCACTCCGGCAGCGCGGAATAGTGCAGGTGGTGCGGGCCGGCCCACATGTAGGTGGAGATCAGCGCCCAGAAGTGCACCACCGACAGCCGGTACGAGTACACCGGCCGCTGGGCCTGCTTGGGCACGAAGTAATACATCATCCCCAGGAAGCCGGCGGTCAGGAAAAAGCCCACCGCGTTGTGCCCGTACCACC
>DQBD01000038.1:490-3029 GCA_003526065.1 Gammaproteobacteria bacterium
CCGTACCACCACTGCACCATGGCGTCGACGGCGCCGCTGTACACCGGGTAGGACTTGAACAGGCCGGCCGGGATTTCCAGGCTGTTGACCACGTGCAGCACGGTGACGGTCAGGATGAAGGCGCCGTAGAACCAGTTGGCCACGTAGATATGGCGGATGCGCCGGCGTGCCAGGGTGCCGAAGAACACCGCCGCGTAGCTGAGCCAGACCAGAGCGATCAGGATGTCGATCGGCCACTCCAGCTCGGCGTATTCCTTGCTGGTGGTGATGCCCAGCGGCAGCGTCACGGCGGCGGCCACGATCACTGCCTGCCAGCCCCAGAAGGTGAAGCTGGCGAGGCGATCGAAGGCCAGTCGCACGCCGCAGGTCCGCTGCACGACGTGATAACTGGTGGCGAACAGCGCGCAGCCGCCGAAGGCGAAGATCACCGCGTTGGTGTGCAGCGGTCGCAGGCGGCCGTAGCTGAGGTACGGCAGGCCCATGTTGAGGTCGGGCCAGATCAGCTCGGCGGCGATGATCACGCCCACCAGCATGCCGACGATGCCCCATACCAGGGTCATCACCGCGAATTGCCGCACGACCGTGTCGTTGTACTCGATCGCGCCTGCCCCTGCCTGCATGAACCCACCTGCACTAGTTGCCAACCCACGGGTGCGCAAAGTGTGGTGCGCTGCAGAAAACGCGTGTTGATCTAGGTCACGCCATCGCAGCGTAAGCGTTCGTTGGGGTCAGCCGCGGCGGGGCGCTGGTGTGGGCCGGGAGCGGGGGCAGGTCGTCACGCGGCAGCGGTTTGTCAGTGCGGGGCGTGGCCGCAGCCGCCCGCGCGTTGGGGGCAGTCGCCGCAGCACTTTCGATAGGGATGCACAGGCTGTGCATCCCTCAGGGTTACCAGTCCGGTACACACCGGGACTGGCCCGCGCGAATCAGGCCCCTGCGTGCGTGATTCGCGTGCGGCCAGCCCTGGCCGGCCGAGGGTCCGAATGGGTCACAGGCCCGCTGACGGCACTCAGGGCTGGCTCGGGCCGCGGGCGGCCCAGGTGCTCAGCGAACGCAGCAGGTCGTAGTCGTCTTCGGCGTCGGTGAACACGGCGTACAGGCGCGCTTGCGGATCGAGCACGTACAGGGTTTCCGAATGCGTCACCGTGTAGGCCGGCGCGCCGTGGCCGGCATGGGCGTCGTGGCCTGCGTGGCCGGCATGCTCGCCATGCTCCTGGGCGGTATAGGCATAGCTCACGCCCAGCTCGCGCAGCAGCGGCGCCAGATCCCCCAGCGGCGCCGTGGCGCCGACGAAATCCTGTCCGAAGGCGGATACGTATTCGGCCAGCCGCGCCGGTGTGTCGCGCATCGGATCCACCGACACCAGCATGAAACGCACCCGCTCGCGCACCGCCTCCGGCAGGCGCCGCTGCACACCGGCAAGCCGGGCCAGGGTGGTCGGACACACGTCCGGGCAGTGCGTGAAGCCGAAGAACAGTACCGTCCAGCGGCCGGCCAGCGCGTCGGCGGTCAGCGCCGCGCCGTGCTGGTCGATGAGCTTGAGGTGAGCCACCGGTCGCGGTGGTTCGAGCACCGTGCCGGCGCGGGCCGTCGGCGCGACGATCAGCAGTGTCAGGAGGGCGGTCAGCAGCGGGCGATATACTGCACGCGCCCAGCTCTTGGGCCGGCACCGTGTCATGAACGTTCAACCTCTCACGCAGCACCGCCCGGGCGACGGGGCGGCGGCGCAGTTTAGCAGCGCGCCGCCGCTGTCTTTGTACGTGCACCTGCCCTGGTGCGTGCGCAAATGCCCGTATTGCGACTTCAATTCCCATGTGGCCGGGGCGGCGCTGCCGCAGGCGGCGTACATCGACGCCCTGCTGCGCGATCTGGAGGCGGATCTGCCGCTGGTGTGGGGGCGGCCGGTGATCAGCGTGTTCCTGGGCGGCGGCACGCCGAGCCTGTTCGAGCCGGACGCCATCGACCGGCTGCTGTCGGAACTGCGCGCCCGCCTGCCGGTGCTGGCCGGGGCCGAGATCACGCTGGAGGCCAACCCCGGCACGCTGGACACCGCGCGCCTGGCGGGGTTTCGCGAGGCCGGCGTCAATCGCCTGTCGCTGGGCGTCCAGAGTTTCGACGATGCCTGCCTGAAGGCGCTCGGCCGGATTCACGACGCGGCGGCGGCGCGGCGGGCGGTGCAGGTGGCGCGTGCCTGCGGTTTCGAACGCCTGAACCTCGATCTCATGTTCGGTCTGCCGGGGCAGGATGTTGACCAGGCGCTGCGCGACCTGGACACCGCCCTGGCGGCCGAGCCCGGCCACCTGTCCTGGTATCAGCTGACGCTCGAGCCGAACACGGTGTTCTACAGCCATCCGCCGCCGCTGCCGGCGCCGGAGCGGATGGAAGCCATCTACGAGGCGGGTCTGGCGCGTCTGGCGGCGGCCGGCTACAGCCGTTATGAAGTGTCGGCCTACGCCCGGCCCGGCCACGGCTGCCAGCACAACGTCAACTACTGGCAGTTCGGCGACTACCTGGGCATCGGCGCCGGTGCCCATGGCGATGC
>DQBD01000038.1:3239-3618 GCA_003526065.1 Gammaproteobacteria bacterium
TGGGCATCGGCGCCGGTGCCCACGGCAAGCTGACGCTGCCGGACGGCATCGTGCGCCTGGCCAAGTACCGGCAGCCGGCGACCTACATGGCCCGGGCCAGTGCCGGTCAGGCGGTGGCCGAGCGGCGCCGGCTGGATCACGACGAGCGGGTGTTCGAGTTCCTGCTGAACGCGCTGCGCCTGGTCGATGGCTTCACCTGGCGGCAGTTCGGCGAGCGCACCGGCGCGTCGCTGGGTGCCGTGCGGCCGCGCCTGCAGGAGGCGGCCCGCCAGGGGCTGGTGACGGTCGACACCCACGGCGCGCCGGGCCCCGCCCCGCGGCTCGGATTTCTCCGAAGGCGGGCCCGGTGTTTCCCGGCTAGCGAAACCCGGCAGCGCCT
>DQBD01000246.1:0-322 GCA_003526065.1 Gammaproteobacteria bacterium
CGCTACGCCGACTGGCTGGCCCTGCTGGCCGACGACGTGCGCTACCGCCTGCCGCTCGCGTCGCGGCGCTTTCGCGCCGACCGCAGCGCGGCGCTGGCCGAGGGGCCGGGCTACGTGTTCGACGACGACAAGGGCCGCCTGACGCTGCGCGTGCAGCGCCTGGAGTCGGGCCTGGTGTGGGCCGAGGACCCGCGCAACGCGGTGCGGCGCATCGTCAGCAACGTCGAGATCTACCGCGCCGATGGCGACGGCGAGGCGGTGGTGCACTCGGTGCTGGAAATCCACCGCAGCCGCATCGACGCCCAGCAGCGGCGCCTGACCG
>DQBD01000246.1:606-833 GCA_003526065.1 Gammaproteobacteria bacterium
CGCTTCGATCACCCGGTGGTCATCGACAGCAACCTCAACGTGTTCTTCTAGGAGAAGGTGCCATGAAACCGTACGAGGCCACGCAGCCGCCGCAGGACTACTCCCGCTACATGGACCTGGAAGAGGGGTGGGTCGATCGGCGCATCTTCTGGGACCAGGCCATCTACGAGCGCGAGCTCGAAGCCATCTTCGCCCGCTGCTGGCAGTTCGTGGCGCACGAATCACAG
>DQBD01000246.1:1176-9015 GCA_003526065.1 Gammaproteobacteria bacterium
TTCACCTGCAACTACCACGGCTGGGCCTTCAACACCGCCGGGGAGCTGACCGGCCTGCCGAGCGAGCAGGAAGCGTACGACGCCGGCGACATCGACAAGCGCCAGTGGGGTGCCCGCCAGGCCCGGGTGGAAAGCTACAAGGGCCTGATCTTCGCCACGTTCGATGCCACGGCGCCGTCGCTGGAGGAGTACCTGGGCGACTACCGCTGGTATCTGGATGCCTTTGTCGACAACGACGAGGGCGGCATCGAGTTCCTGCCGGGTCTCATCAAGTCCTACGCCAGCGCCAACTGGAAGTTCGGTGTCGAGAATTTCATCGGCGACGCCTACCACGCGTTCTGGAACCACGACTCCGGCGGCAAGGCCATGATGGGCGGGCCGTTTCCGCCGTATGACCCCAAGGACACCTTTCACGCCAGCGTCAACGGGCACGGCTGGGAATTCTCGCTCGATGGCTTCGGCGACATCGCCATCCTCGGCTCGCAGGAGGTGCTGGACTACTACGCCGAGCGCAAGGCGCACATGGCGGCGCGCGTGGGCGAGCTGCGTTCGCGCATCTTCGGCTCGCTCGCTTCGGCGGCGATCTTTCCCAACATGACCTTCCTGCCGGGCATCCACACCTTCCGCACCTGGCTGCCGCGCGGTCCGCGCAAGCTCGAACTGCGCATCTGGACGGTGGTGCCGAAGGACGCGCCGCAGTCGGTCAAGCAGGCCATCAACAAGGCCTGCAACTTGACCTTCAACCCGGCCGGCACGCTGGAGATGGACGACGGCGAGAACTGGGAGGGCAACACCCGCACCAACGCCGGCTGGATCAGCCGTCACGAGAAGCTGCACTACGGCTGCGGCCGCAGCCGTCGCGTCGAGCATCCGCAGCTGCCCGGCATCATCCACACCGGTCAGGTCAACGACGCCAACCAGCGCCTGTTCTACCAGCGCTGGGCCGACCTGATGAACGCGCGCACCTGGGCTGACGTGCCGCAGCGCTACACGCCGCGTTTCGCCGGTCGGCCGACGCGTTGAGGAGCACGCCATGAACGCAATCGCCAAGGACGTCCAGGCGGCCGCCCGGCCGCCGTCCCTCGAACTGCTCAATGAAGTCCAGCAGTTCTACTACCGCGAGGCGCGCCTGAAGGACCGCCAGGACTACCGCGCCTGGATGGACCTGCTGACCGACGACATCCACTACTGGATGCCGGCGCGCGTGCAGCGCTTTCGCCGCGACGAGCGCGCGCCCTGCGTGTTCGAAAGCGCCTATTACAACGACGACAGGCACGACATCGACCGGCGCCTGAAGCGCCTGGAGACCGGCACCTGCTGGAGCGAGGATCCACGCACGCGCACCGCGCACCTGGTGCACAACGTCGAGGTCGAGCACACCGAAAACCCGGACGAGTACCGCGTGTATTCCATCTCGGTGGTGTACCGCAACATGAACGAGGACGAGGAACACACCCTCTATTGCCACCGCGAGGATCTGCTGCGGCGGGTCGACGGCCAGCTGCGCATCGCCCGGCGCCTGCTCACCGTCCAGCAGAACATCTTCCTGAGCAAGAGCCTCAACGTTTTTCCGTGACCGGCCGCCGTCCGCAGTCCAGGGACGGACTCGGGCGGCCGGTTGCGGGCCTCCGTCGGCAGTACGCCGTTTCGATTACAAGGATTGTTCCCATGATGGATTACCTGCGTTATTACCTGTGTTCGCTGATGGTGCTGGTCGGCATCGCCGGGTTCGTGGCCGGCGGCTGGTGGATGCTGGCCGGCCTTGGCACGTTCTTCGTGCTGGCCGCCGTGGCCCAGGTGTCGCCGCGTGACCACCGCCCGCGTCGTTTCCGCTACCCGCTTCTGGCCGACGTGCCGCTGTACCTGCACGGGGCGTTGATGGTGGCCCTGTACGGTGCCTTTGCCTGGCGCATGCACGCCGGCATCGGCGTCGAGGGCCTGGCCGCGCAGGCGGTCGTGCTGCTGGGCGCCGTCGGCTCGCTGGTGTGGCTGAATGCCGTCCCGAACGTGCCGATCGCGCACGAGCTGATGCACCGCAAGGACTGGTTCTCGCGCGGGCTGGCCAAGGTGATGTGCGCCTTCTTCGCCGACGCCCACCGCGACATCCCGCACCTGTACACGCACCACATCCATTTCGATACCGACGCCGACGCCGACTACGCGCCGCGGGGTACCACCGTGTATCCGTTCATGTGGCGCTGCACGCGCCGCAACGTGGACGAGCTGCTCGCCGCCGCCCGCAAGCGGCGCGACGTGACCGGTGCCGGGCTGTGGTCGCCGCGCAACTTCCTGTTCTGGGAGGTCGCCCTGCTGGTGGCGATTCCGCTGGCGGTGGGTCTGTATGGCGGCCTGCTGGCGGGCCTGCTGACCCTGGGGGCGCAGGTGATCGCCAAGTTCTTCCTGGAGGCGCTCAACTACCTGCAGCACTACGGCCTGGTGCGGGTGCCCGGTTCGGCGACCAGGCTGCACCACACCTGGAATCATCTGGGCTGGCTGGACCGCACCATCGGCTACGAGATCACCACCCACGTCGACCACCACATCGACCCGGACCTGCGCTTCGACCAGCTGGTGCCGCACCCGGACGCGCCGCAGATGCCGAATCTGTTCGTGTGCGCCGTCAGCGCCTTCATTCCGCCGCTGTGGTTCAAGTACGTGGCCATGCCACGCCTGAAGGACTGGGATCTGCGCTTCGCCGATGCGGCCGAGCGGGAGATCGCGCGCGAGGCCAACCGCAAGGCGGGCTGGCCGGATTGGCTGGGTGAGGCGGCGGCCGACGATGTGTCGGCCACGCCGCAGGCCGTCTGACGGACCGGTTGCAGGCAACCGGTGGCGCCGTCCGCGGACGGCGCCACCGACCCTTCGGCCTCAGGAGCCGATGATGCCGCCGTCCTTGCGGGTGATGACCACCGTCGCGTCGCGCGGGACGGTGGTGCCGTCCGGGGTGGCGTTGAGCAGCGGAAAGTTGGTGGCGCTGGGGTCGCCGTCGCCGGGGTGCTGGATGTTGACGAACAGCGTGCGGCGGTCCGGCGTGACCGTGAGGCCGGTGACCTCGCAGTCGGTGACGCCGGTGAACAGGCGCCGCAGCTCGCCGGTGTAGATGTTGGCCACCAGCAGCTGATCGTTCAGGCCCTTCTTCTGCCCGCCGTCGGTCTCGATGAACAGGCGGCCTTCCGGATCGGCCCAGATGCCGTCCGGATCGCTGAAGGTGTCCTCGCGGTCGGCGGCGTGGGTGTCCTCGGCAATCAGGAAGATGTCCCAGGCGAACGTGGTGCCCGCGAAGCCGGACGTTTCATTCCAGCGAATGATGTGGCCGTCCGGGTTCGGCGCCAGCGGGTTGGCGGCATCGGCCACCGTGCGCCGGCTGTTGTTGGTCAGCGTGCAGTACACCTTGTCGTCGGCACCGACGGTGATCCACTCCGGGCGGTCCATCTTGGTGGCGCCGACCAGGTCGGCCGCCAGGCGGGCGTTGACCAGCAGCGCGCCGAGGTCGGCGAATTGCGCCGCCAGGGCCGGCACGTCCATGCTCAGTTCCAGCCACTGGCCGCTGCCGTCGTCGTTGAACCTGGCCACGTACAGGGTGCCGTGGTCGAGCGGGCTCTGGCCGCGGGCGCGCATCGTGCGCCAGTCCTCGGCCGACACGAACTTGTAGATGTACTCGAACCGTTCGTCGTCGCCGGTGTACACCACCACCCGGCCGTGGTCGTCCACGTGCACGGTGGCGCCCTCGTGCTTCAGGCGCCCGAGCGCGGTGCGCTTGACCGGCGTGTGGGTCGGGTCGAAGGGGTCGATCTCCACCACCCAGCCGAAGCGGTGTTCCTCGTTGCGGTAGTCGGCGTCGGCCAGGTCGAAGCGCCTGTCGAAGCGGTGCCAGCCGTAGCCGAAGCCACCGCTGCTGAAGCCGTATCGCGCCTGGGCGTCGGTGCGGACCCAGGACGCGTCCTCGGTGCCGAAGTAGCCGTGGAAGTTTTCCTCGCAGGTCAGGTAGGTGCCCCACGGCGTGTAGCCGTTCGAGCAGTTGTTGACGGTGCCCAGCGGCACGTTGCCGTTGCCGGTCTGCAGCAGCGCGTGGCCGGCCGCCGGGCCGCTGAAGGTGACCGGCGTGTTGACATGGACGCGACGCGCCAGCTTGCTGCTGACCGGCTGCCACTGGCCGCTGCCGGCACGCGGGAACCGGCGCAGCTCGACCACCGACACGCCGTGGGCGTGCTGCGAGGCGCGCACGTCGTCCAGGCTCTGCGGCGCCGCCTTGCCCAGCACATGGCCGTTGCCGCCGAACTCGTGGTTCAGGCACAGCACGCCGTGGCTGTTGACCGGCCCGAAGGCCAGCGCGCGCCCGCGCCAGGGGTTGCGCTCGATGGCTTCATTCCAGCCGGCGCGTGCCGCGCCGGCGTCGCGCACCGGGAAGAACCACATGCCGTCGTGGCCGATGCCCAGCTGTTGTGCCTGATCGGCGGCGGTCGGCGGCCAGCTGTAGGACGGGCCGCCCGGCTCGAGCGGGTCGCCCCAGGGCAGGATGATGTCGAACTGGTATTCGGGCGCGATGGCCGGCACCGGCCCGCCGCCGTCGGCGATGGCGACCGGAGTGAAGTTGATCTGCGGCGACGGCAGGCCCGGGCGGGCGTTGGCGGCAAACGGAATGCCGGTGCCTGCCAGTGCGGACGTGGCGGCGACGGCAAGCCCGCCCTTGAGCACCTGGCGGCGCTCGACGCGCGCCTGCAAAATGTCGGCAAACGCCTGGTTGGCGGAATTGTTGCTAATCATGTCGTCGGTGAAAGCGTTGTCATTCACGGTAGGGATCTCCCTGGCGGTCGGGTGGCGGAATCGGCCAAGGACGCTACCGGCCAGACATTTCATCCGGGTTAACGGCTGCCGGTGGCCGGTTCCAGCGCCCACGTCCTGACACCGTCACGGTGCCGCCGCGTCGCTGCGCGGGGTCGCACCCGTCCATTTCATTCGGTTTGCTCATGGTTTCGATGCTTCTGAAAGTGGCCGCCCTGCTCGGCGGCACGGTGCTGTTATTGCTTGGTGTCGGGTTGCTGAACACGCTGCTGGTGCTGCGTGGCGCGCTGGAAGGGTTCGATGACACCACGCTGGGCCTGTTCGGGTCGTGTTACTTCGCCGGTTTCCTGCTCGGCACCTATCTGTGCCCGCGGCTGGTGGCCGGTATCGGCCACGTGCGTGCCTTTGCGTTTTTCACCGCCGCCGTCGCGGCCTGCGCGCTCGGTCACCTGCTGCTGATCACGGCACCGTCGTGGATTGCGCTGCGGGTCGTGACCGGGGTGGCGCTGGTCGGCCTCTACATCACGATCGAGAGCTGGCTCAACGGCCAGGCCGAGCCGTCGCAGCGCGGCAAGGTGTTCGCGGTGTACATGGTGTGCAATCTGGGCGCGCTGGCGTTCGGCCAGCAGCTGCTGGCGCTCGGTTCGCCGGCCGGGTTCGTGCTGTTCGCGCTGGCGGCGATTTTCGTGTGCGTGTCGGCCATGCCGGTGATGGCAACACGTCTGGCGCCACCGGGCCTGCCGGCGTTCAGGGCCATGTCGCCGCGCACCTGCTGGCGGGCGGCGCCGGTGGCGGCTGCCGCGGCGCTGCTGTCCGGGCTGGCGATGGGCGGCTTCTGGGGCATGGCGGCGGTGTACGTGCGCCGGCTCGGCGCCGACCCGGCGCTGGTGGCCGACTTCATGACCACCGCCATCGTCGGCGGCATGGCCCTGCAATGGCCGATCGGCCACTTCTCGGATGGCAGCGACCGGCGGCGCACCCTGGCCTGGGTGGCGGTCGCCGCTGCGTTGGCGGCCATCGCCCTGTTGCTGGCCGGTGCCCACCCGGTGTTGCTGCTGGTGGCCGCGTTTCTGTTTGGCGGCGCCGCGTTTTCCGTGTATCCGATCGCCGTCGCGCATCTGATCGACCACCTCCACGCCGAGCAGATCCTCGCCGGCAACGCCGCGTTGCTGCTGGTGCACGGCGCCGGCGCGGCGTTGGGCCCGCTGCTGGTGGGCGCCGCCATGGCCGTGCTGGGGGCGGCGGCGCTGCCGCTGCATTTTCTGCTGACCAGCGTGCTGTTGGCGGCCTTCGCGTTGTGGCAGATTCGCCGCCGTGTCGATCGCATCGTGGATGCACCGGCGCACTTCGTGCCGCTGGTGCGCACCTCGACCGGCGCCCTGGAAATGGTGGCGGCAGATCAACCGACCGGCCCGGAGGCGGAACACGCCCCCGGCGCGCAGGCATCCTGAACGAAGCGACCCACTCCCCAACCTGGCAAATACCCGCATGACCGACGACACCAACGCCGTCTCGACCGGCGCCGACATCAAGCTGCGCCTGCGCAACCTCTCCGCGGACGACTATCCGGCGATCAAGAAGATCATGGACCGGGTCTACCCGGGCATGGGTGGCGCCTGGCCGCGCAAGAAGTACCTGGCCATGCTCAAGACCTTCCCCGAGGGGCAGATCTGCATCGAGGACAACGGTGTGCCGGTGGCGGCGGCGTTCTCGGTGATCGTCGACTACGACAAGTTCGGCGACGAGCACACCTACGACGAGATCACCGGCAACGCCTACCTGACCACGCACGACCCGAACGGCGACGTGCTGTACGGCGTGGACGTGTTCGTCGACCCGGACTACCGCAACCTGCGCCTGGGCCGGCGCCTGTACGAGGCGCGCAAGGAGCTGTGCAAGAACCTGAACCTGCGCGCCATCATCGCCGGCGGGCGCGTCCCCAACTACCGCGAATATGCCGAGCGCATGACGCCGCAGGAGTACATCGAGGCGGTGCGCCGGCGCGAGGTGTATGACCCGATCCTGAGCTTCCAGCTGGCCAACGACTTCGAGGTCAAGCGGGTGCTCAAGGGTTACCTGCCGGAAGACAAGGAATCGCAGGGCTACGCCACGCTGCTGGAGTGGTTCAACATCTACTACGAGCCGAAGGCGTCGAAGCTGTTCGGCGCGCGCAAGACGGTGGCGCGCATCGGCTGCGTGCAGTGGCAGATGCGCGAGATGCGCAGCGTCGAGGAACTGGTCGAGCAGGTCGAGTATTTCGTCGACGCGCTGTCGGACTACCGCTGCGATATCGCCCTGTTTCCGGAGTTCTTCAACGCGCCGCTGATGGGCCTGGCCAAGCATCGCAACCCGGCCGAGGCGATCCGTTTCCTGGCGCAGTTCACCGACCGCATCCGCGACGACATCCAGCGCCTTGCGGTCAGTTACAACATCAACATCATTGCCGGCTCGATGCCGCTGGTCGAGGACGGCGAGCTGTACAACGTGGCCTACCTGTGCCGCCGCGACGGCTCCATCGACGCCCAGTACAAGCTGCACCCGACGCCGCACGAGAAGCGCGACTGGGCCATGGAAGGCGGCAACCGCCTGGCCTTGTTCGACACCGACTTCGGGCGTATCGGCGTGCTGATCTGCTACGACGTGGAGTTCCCGGAACTGGCGCGCCTGCTCGGCGAGCAGGAGATGCAGATCCTGTTCGTGCCGTTCTGGACCGACACCAAGAACGGCTACCTGCGGGTGCGGCGCTGCGCCCAGGCGCGGGCCATCGAGAACGAGTGCTACGTCGCCATCGCCGGCAGCATCGGCAACCTGCCCAAGGTGGACAGCGTGGATATCCAGTACGGGCAAACGGCGGTGTTCTCGCCGTCGGATTTCTCCTTCCCGCACGACGCCATCATGGCCGAGACCACGCCCAATACCGAAATGACGCTGATCGTCGACGTCGACCTGGACAAGCTGCAGCTGCTGCAGAACGAGGGTTCGGTGCGCAATTACCTGGACCGCCGCCGCGACCTGTACCGGGTGCAGTGGCTGGGGGAGGGCTAGGCAGGCGCCGCG
>DQBD01000246.1:9247-10838 GCA_003526065.1 Gammaproteobacteria bacterium
GGCAGGCGCCGCGCAGCGCGGCGGACATCCCGGCCGCGGCTCACACCTCGGCCAGGTTGCCCTTGTCCTCGAGCCAGCGGCGGCGGTCCTGGGAGCGCTTCTTGGCCAGCAGCATGTCCAGCAGCGGACCGGTCTCGTCGCCGTCCTCGACGGTCAGCTGCACCAGGCGCCGGGTGTCCGGCGCCATCACCGTCTCGCGCAGCTGCGGCGGGTTCATCTCGCCCAGCCCCTTGAAGCGCAGCACGTTGACCTTGCCCTTGAGCTTTTCGGCGGCGATGCGGTCCAGCACGCCCTGCCGCTCGGTGTCGTCGAGCGCGTAGAACTGGTTCTGGCCGACGTCGATGCGGTACAGCGGCGGCATGGCGACATAGACATGGCCGGCCGCCACCAGCGCCGGGAAATGGCGCACGAACAGCGCGCACAGCAGGGTGGCGATGTGGGCGCCGTCGGAGTCGGCGTCGGCCAGGATGCACACCTTGCCGTAACGCAGCCCGGACAGGTCGCTGGAGCCCGGGTCCACGCCCACCGCCACGGCGATGTCGTGCACCTCCTGCGAGCCGAGCACCTCGCTGCCCTCGACCTCCCAGGTGTTCAGGATCTTGCCGCGCAGCGGCATCACCGCCTGGAATTCACGTTCGCGCGCCTGCTTGGCGCTGCCGCCGGCGCTGTCGCCCTCGACCAGGAACAGCTCGGTGCGCGCCGGGTCCTGCAGCGTGCAGTCGGCCAGCTTGCCGGGCAGTGCCGGGCCCTGCGTGACGCGCTTTCGCACCACCTGGCGGGCGGCCTTCAGGCGCCGTGCGGCGCGGCTGATGACCAGCTCGGCCAACTGCTGGCCGATCTCGGTGTGGTTGTTCAGGTACAGGCTGAAGGCGTCCTTGGCCAGGCCCGAGACGAAGGCCGCGCACTCGCGTGACGACAGCCGTTCCTTGGTCTGCCCGGTGAACTGCGGCTCGCGCAGCTTCACCGACAGCACGTAGGCGACGTTTTCCCACACGTCCTCGGGCGCCAGCTTCAGGCCCCGCGGCAGCAGGTTGCGGAACTCGCAGAATTCGCGAATGGCGTCGGTCAGGCCGCTGCGCAGGCCGTTGACGTGCGTGCCGCCCTGGGCGGTCGGGATCAGGTTGACGTAGCTTTCCGTCACCGACTCGCCGCCTTCCGGCAGCCAGGTGACGGCCCAGTCGGCGGCTTCGTGCTCGGCGGCGAAGCTGGCCGTGAACGGCGTCGCCGGCAGGCACGGCAGGTCCACCAGGGTGGTGGCCAGGTACTCGCCCAAACCGTCGCGGTAGTGCCAGGTCTCGCTGCCGGCGGCATCGGTGAAGCTCACTTCCAGGCCCGGGCACAGCACCGCCTTGGCGCGCAGCAGGTGTTTCAGGCGTCCGAGGTGGAAGGTCGGTGTGTCGAAAAAATGCGCGTCCGGCCAGAAGCGCACCTCGGTGCCGGTCTGCCGGCGCGGCGCCTCGCCGAGCACGGTCAGCTCGCTGCGCTTCTCGCCGTCGGCGAACTCCATGGCGTACTCGCGCCCATCACGCCACACGCGCACCGTCAGGCGCGACGACAGCGCGTTGACCACCGACACGCCGACGCCGTGCAG
>DQBD01000182.1:0-295 GCA_003526065.1 Gammaproteobacteria bacterium
CCGGGCGCGCCCGCGCGCCGCTCGGCGGCAACGCCGCACTCCGCCAGCAGATCGATCACCGCCTGCTCGAGCGTGTCGACCAGGCGCTTCACGCCCAGGCCGGCCCGCTGCAGGTCCAGCAGCGTGTACAACACCACCTGGCCGGGACCGTGATACGTCACCTGGCCACCCCGGTCGCAGCGCAGCACCGGCACCGCGCCGGCGTCGAGCACGTGCTCGGGCTTGCCGGCCAACCCCAGGGTGAACACGGGCGGGTGCTCGAGCAGCCACAGCTCGTCGGCGGTGGTGGCGTCAC
>DQBD01000182.1:525-10260 GCA_003526065.1 Gammaproteobacteria bacterium
CGTCGGCGGTGGTGGCGTCACGCCGGTCGGTGAACGCCTGCATGGCAGCCAGGGTGTCGGCGTACGCCACCTGCCCCAACCGGCGCAGGCAAAGCACGTTCACTGGGCGCGCAGCTCGGCCTTGAGCGCCTGGTAGGCATCCCACACGCGGCGCCAGACCGCACCCGGCAGGCCATCGCCCACGGGTACGCCGTCGAGCCGCGTCACCGGCAACACCTCCTTGGTGGAACTGGACAGCCAGATCTCGTCGGCCACCAGCAGTTCCTTCAGGCGCAGCGGGCGTTCATCGACCCGCAGGTCGACCTGCGCCGCCAGCTCCAGCACCAGATCACGCGTGATGCCGTGCAACAGCCAGTTGCTCGGCGGCGGTGTCACGACGGCGCCTTCGATCACGGCAAACACGTTGCTGGCCGCACCCTCGGTCACCCAGCGGCCGCGGTGCAGGATGGCCTCGTCGGCGCCCACGTCGATGGCCTGCTGACGCAGCAGCACGGCGCCCTGCAGCGCGATCGACTTGATCTGGCACCACTGCCAGCGCATATCAGCGCAGCTGATGGCCTTCAGCCCCTGATCCAGCTGCACCGCCGGCACCGGCTTCAGTGGCCGCGGGATGGCGAACACCGTCGGTGGACAGTCGGGAAAGGCGTGGTCGCGCGGCGCCACGCCACGGGTAACCTGCAAATACACCGACGCGTCGCCGCCACCGTGACGGTCGAGCAGTTCGGTCAACAGCTGGACCCATTCACGCGCCGCGTGGGGATTCTTGATGCGGGCATCGGCCAGACTGCGCTCGAGCCGCGCCACGTGGGCCTCCAGGCGCAGGTAACGCCCACCATAGGCCGGGATCACCTCGTAGACACCGTCGCCATATACAAACCCGCGATCGAGCGGGTGCACGCGTGCCTGCGACAACGGCACAAAGACGCCATCGAGCAGGACGGTGATCTGCTCCTCGTCCGGCAGGGCGGCCCTCATGACGTCATTCCTGCCACCACAGGCGCACCGCGTCGATGGCGCGCCGGACCAGCCCGCCTTCCTCGACCGCCTGCAGGGCGACCAGCGGGCGCTCGAGCAGCACCTCGTCCCCCAGCTTGACGCGCAGCACCCCCTGCGAAGAGCCCTGCGCCACCGGCGCCATCAGGCGCGGCGCCACCTCGACCGAGGCGGTCAGCTCGTCGTACTGGCCGCGTGGCACGGTGATGTAGAGGTCCTCGGCAAGACCGAGCGGCACCGCCCGCTGCTCGCCACCGAACACCGGTGCATCGGTGCGCTTCTCGCCGACCGGGAACAGGCGGTGGGTCTCATAGAACCGAAAGCCCCAGTTGAACAAGGCCTGCGCCTCGCGAAAGCGCGAGCGGTCGCTGTCGCTGCCCATGACGACGGCGATCAGCCTCATGTCCTCGTCCTGCCGCGACGCCACCAGGCAGTAACCGGCAGCCTCCGTGTAGCCGGTCTTCAGCCCGTCCACCTTGCTGTCCCAGAACAGCAGCCGGTTGCGGTTGGGTTGGGTGATGTTGTTCCAGGTAAACGACTTGAAGGCATACCAGGGGTAATAGTCGGGGAAGTCGCGGATGGTGGCCGCGGCCAGGCGCGCCATGTCCAGCGCGCTCGAGTAATGGTTTTCCGCCGGCAGGCCGTGCGAATTGACGAAATGGGTGTTGGTAAGGCCCAGGCGCTGCGCCTCGGCGTTCATCAGATCGGCGAACACCGCCTCGGTGCCCGCCATGTGCTGGGCCAGCGCCAACGTCGCGTCGTTGCCGGATTGCGTCAGCACGCCGTGAACCAACACTTCCACCGGCACCGGCTTGGCCGGATCGATGAAGCTGCGCGAGCCACCGGTGCGCCAGGCCTCGGTGCTGATGGTGATCTCATCCTCAAGCTTGATGTCGCCCTGCTTGAGGGCGTCGAAAGCGAGGTAGGCCGTCATGATCTTGGTCAGGCTGGCCGGCGGCTGCGGCACCTCCCCGTTCGTGTCCACCAGCACCTGACCGGTGTGGTAGTCGTAAAGCACGTAACTGCGCGCGCCCAGCTGCGGGGCGCTGGGCACCGGCGTCGCCGCAGCGACGCTGCAGACCAGGAACGACACGCCGAGAATCGGAGCCTTGAAAGAAAATTTGAACTGCATAAGGTCGTCGCAGGTTGAGGAATTGCGGATGCCTCACCGACATCCGGAGAACACATTACAGGGCCGGTTACGCGGTGGGTCCCGGCACACTCAGGGCAGGCGAAGGGCCGGCAGGCCCAACGCAGCCAACCGTGCCGTCAGCTGATCGGCCATCGACGGCGCCACCGGACCCAGGCGCACCTTGTGCAACGACCGACCGCCACTGCGCTCGACCTGCACCTGCACGGGCGTCAGCGCCTCGGCACGCAGGCGACTGGCCACCCGCTGCGCGGCGTCCGCGTCGCCAAAGGCTCCAACCTGCAGGTAAACCCCGCCGGTCATGGCCCGCTGCGGCGGTGCCGGCGTACCGCCTGGCACGAGCGCCTGGACAAGGACCGGACCACTGCCGTCCCCGACCAGGCCAAGCTTGGCCGCCGCGGCATAGGACAGGTCGATCACACGTCCGCGCCGAAACGGCCCCCGATCGTTAATTCTAACGACCACACTGCGGCCATTGCCCAGATGCGTGACCCGCACGTAACTCGGAATGGGCAGCGTCGGGTGGGCGGCGGTCATGGCCAGCATGTCGTAACGCTCGCCGTTGGCCGTCGGCCGGCCGTGAAACTCCCGCCCGTACCAGCTGGCGGTGCCGCGCGCCTGGTACCCGGCGGCGCTGGCCAAGGGGCGGTACTCGACGCCATCGATCGTGTACGGACGCAGGCACGGCCGGCACAGCGGCTCGTCGCGCGGCACGGCGTCCGGAATGTTGCTGACATCGACCGGCCGCAGCGGCGGCCCATCCTGGCGGTAATCCGGCCCCCGTCGCGCCCCGGGGCCGGCACACCCCGCAAGCACCGCCAGCACCAGTATCAGCGCGGCACATCCGAAACCCGGCACCCCACGCCAGGGTCGTCCGGTGTCCCTGCGTGGCACGACCACCCTCAGCGGCGACTCACCGAGCCGCCGACTTCCGCTCACCGATGGCCGCCGCCAGTTGGGTTACCGCCATGGCGTATAACGCACTGTGGTTGTAGCGGGTGATGGCATAGAAATTGTCGAAACCAAGGTGGTATTCGTCCCCCTGGTCGCCCTCCAGACGAATCACCGCGGCCTTCAGCGTCGCGCCGTCCGCGGCGTGCCCGGCACTGACCCCGCGCGCGCGCAGCTCTTGCAGGGTCAACGCCGGCTTCAGGCCGGCATCGGCCAAGCCGGCGGCCTCGGCCGTGACCGTCGCCGGCACACTGATCGGCTGCCCGCGCTGCCAGCCATGACGGCGCAGATAGTTGGCCACGCTGCCGATGGCATCGGCCGTGCTGTGGAGCAGGTCACGGTGGCCGTCCTGATCGAAGTCCACCGCGTAGGCGCGGTAACTGGATGGAATGAACTGCGGCAAACCGAGCGCCCCCGCGTAGGAACCGGTGACCGTGACCGGATCGATGCGCTCCTCGCGCCCGAGCAGCAACAAGTGGCGCAGTTCGCGACCGAAAAACGCACTGCGCGACATGCCGGCCACGGCCAGCGTGGTCAGCGCGTCGAGCGCCCGGTAGCTGCCGGTCACCGCGCCGTAGCGGGTTTCGACACCGATGATGGCCGTGATCACTTCCGCCGGCACACCGTGCTCGGCCTGCGCCCTGTCCAACAGGTCGGCATGCTGGCGCCAGAACGCGACGCCACCGTCGATACGCTGCTCGGTCAGAAAAATCGGCCGGTAGCGCGACCAGGGCATCTTCTCGGCCGGCCGGGTAATGGCATCGATGATGCTCTGCTTGAACTCGGCCTGCGCGAACAGGTGTTCGAGGGCCTCGCGTTCGAAGCCGTCCTCCTGCACCAGGGTCGCGACCAGCTCCTGCAGCGGCGGATGATCCGCCAGCGGCACCGCCGCCGCCGGCCCCGTGCCGCCCAGCATCAACACGAACGCGAGCGTGCGGCCGCGCATCAGGCGGGCCACAGTTTTCGATGGGCACGAATGCCCATCAGCATGCCGAATCCGAGCATCAGGGTAACCATGGACGTGCCTCCGTAACTGACCAGGGGCAACGGCACTCCGACCACCGGGAACAAGCCGCTGACCATGCCGATGTTGACCAGAACATAAACAAAAAAGGTACACACCAGTCCACCGCCCAACAACCGGCCGAAGCCATCGCTGGCCTGCATGGCGATATGCATGGCACGGGCGATGATAAAGCCGTACAGCAGCAACAGGCCGATGACCCCGAGCAAGCCGAATTCCTCCCCGAACACGGCGAACACGAAATCGGTGGCGCTCTCGGGAAGGAAGTGCAGGCGCGTCTGCGAGCCCTCCAGCCAGCCCTTGCCGTAGAAGCCGCCGGACCCGATGGCTATCTTTGACTGGATGATGTGATAGCCGGTACCCAGCGGGTCGCGCTCGGGATCGAACAGCGTGAGTACCCGCTGGCGCTGGTAGTCGTGCATTCCGAACAGCCACAGCAACGGCAGGCCGGATGCCACCAGCACCCCGAACAGGCCGATGAGCCGCCAGCTGAGCCCGGCAAGGAACAGCACCGACAGTCCACCCGCCGCCACCAGCAGTGACGTACCCAGGTCCGGCTGCGCCGCGATCAGCAGTGTCGGCACCATCAACAGGGCAACCGCAATGGCCACGTCGCGCGGCGCCGGCGGCAGGGCCCGATCGCTCAGAAAGCGCGCCACCATCAGCGGCACCGCCAGCTTGGCCAGCTCCGACGGCTGGAACCGCAGCAGCCCCAGGTCCAGCCAGCGCTGGGCGCCATGACCGATGGCGCCGATGGCATCCACCACCACCAGCAGCACCACGGTCAGCAGATAGACGGGAGCGGCCAGGCGCTGCAACCAGCCCAGCGGCACCTGCGCCGCCAGCAGCGCCAGCGCAAGCCCGATGGCCACGCGCACACCCTGGCTCTCCAGGGACGCCATGGCCGCGCCGCCGGCACTGTAGGCCAGCAGCAACCCGATCCCGCACAGCCCAAGCAACCCGACGAGCAACGGCCAGTCGACATGGAACTGTCGCAGCGTGCCCAGCCAGTCACTCATGGCGCCTCCTGCTGCCGAAACCACGCATCCAGCACCTGGCGTGCCGCCGGCGCCGCCGTGGCACTGCCCGAGCCGCCGTTTTCGACGATGACCGCCACCGCGATGCGCGGGGCCTCGACAGGCGCAAAGGCGATGAACAGCGCGTGATCCTGCAGGTGCTTTGGCGCGTCACGACCGCGATCCTCGCTGTTCTGCGCCAAGGAAAACACCTGTGCCGTGCCGGTCTTTCCGGCGGTCACGTACGGCGCATCGGCAAAGGCGCGGTGAGCGGTGCCGCCCGGTGCCACCACGGCGCGCATGGAATCGATCACGGTCTGCCACTGCCCGGCGTCCGCCACGGGGCCCGACACACGATCCTCGAAGGCCAGTGCGACCGGGGCGGCCACCAATCGCGGCGGCGGCGTCGACCCGCGACTGGCCAACTGAGCCGTTGCGTACGCCAACTGCAACGCGGTCGCGGTGTTGTACCCCTGCCCGATGCCGGCGATCAGGGTCTCTCCCGGATACCACGGCGCACCGCGTGCCCGGCGCTTCCAGTCACGCGACGGCAGGATGCCCGGCAGCTCGCCTGGCAGGTCGATGCCCGTGCGCCGGCCGAAGCCGAACGGCTCCAGTTCCTTGTGTATCCGGTCGATGCCGAGCCTGAAGGCCAGGTCGTAGAAATACACGTCGCAGGACTGCGCCACCGCCTCCAGCAGATCGACCCGCCCGTGGCCATGCCGCTGCCAGCACCGGTACCGACGCGGCGACTTGCCCAGCGTGTACCACCCCGGACACCAGGTGTGGTCGTGCGGCGCCACCGTGCCGCTGCGCAGCCCGGCCATCGCCACGAACGGCTTCAGCGTGGAACCCGGTGGATACTGGCCGCGCACGGCACGGTCGGTGAGCGGGCGCTGCGGATCCTCCAGCAGGCTCCGATAGTCGTCGGCGCTGATGCCGCCAACGAACAGGTTGGGATCGAAGGCCGGCTCGGAAACCATCGCCAGGACGTGGCCACTGGTCGGCTCCAGCGCGACCAGTGCACCGGCTTGCCCGGCCAATGCCTGCGTCGCAGCGCGCTGCAGGTCCAGGTCCAGGTTCAGGCGCAGGGCGGCCCCCGGCTCGGCACGAAGCCGTTCGAGCACACGAAGGCGTCTGCCGTGGGCGTCCACTTCCACCTGCTGATAGCCAACCCGCCCCTGCAGACGCGTGTCGTAGGTCTTCTCGACACCGGTCTTGCCGATACTGTCGGCAGCCCGCTGCTCGGCCGAAGCGTCCGCCAGCTCGGTCTCGTTAAGCCGCCCGACGTAGCCGACCACATGACCGGTCAACGCACCGAACGGATAGTGGCGTGACAGCTCGCCGCGCAGTTCGACACCCGTGAAACGGTGGCGGTGCGCGGCAAAGCGTGCCGTCTCGACGTCGTCCAGATTGCGACGTAACGGCAAGGCCTCGAAGCGGGGCCGACTGTGTCGCAGGCGATTGAAACGCTCCAGATCCACCTCGCGCAGGTCCAGCAAGCGCCCCAGTTCGGCCAGCGTCGACGGCAAATCCGGTACGTTTTCCGGCGTCACGTACAGGCTGTAGCTGGACACATTCTCTGCCAGCAGCCGGCCGGCACGATCGGTGATAACGCCCCGCGCTGGCGCGATGGCCTCGGTGCGGATGCTGTTGTTGCGCGAAGCGGTCGCGTAACGGTCGTGCTGCACCACCTGCAACACCGTCAGGCGCGCCAGCAGGCCGCACCCCGCCAGGAGCATCAGCGCCAGCAGCAGCACGGCGCGGCGCCGAAACAGGCGCGCCTCGGTCGCCGGATCCTTGATGGCCTGCGGGCGGCGGCGCATGCCTCAGCGTCCGGCGCGCCGACGCAGGTCGCGCAGGGTCAGGAACAGCCAGGGCCACACCAGCGCGCCACTGAGCGCCGGCGCCAGCATGGCCAGCGTCACCGGCCGGCCGGTGCTGCCGGTGACCAGGGCCAGCACCAGCTGATGCACGGCCAGCAGCGGCAACAGCAACAGTGCCTGCTGCGCCAGCGGCAGCACGCGCAGGCGCTGATGTGCGCCCAGCACCGCCGCGGCCACCAGCACCATCGCCAGCGCATGCTGCCCCAGCGGCGCACCGGTCAGGGCATCCTGCAACACGCCCAGCAGCATCGCCACGGCAATACCCACCCGATCCGGCTGCGCCAGGCACCAGTACGCCAGCACCAGGGTCAGCCAGGGCGGCTGCCAGGCGGCCGCCCACGTCGGCACCGGTGCCGACAGCAACAGCCCGGCTGCCAGCAGGCTGAGCACGATGGCCGCGAAACGGGGGCGGATCGGGCTGGCGGTCACGGCGTGGGCGCCCCCGGCGGCGGGGCGGCACTGTCGGGCGCGGGCGGCCCCATGTCCGGTTCCGGCGGCCACACCAGCAACACCTCCTGAATCCTGTCCAGACGCCCGCGCGGCGTGGCCTGCACTTCGGCGAACTCACCCTCGCCGATGCGACTGATGCTGCTGACCGTGGCGACCGGCAAGTCGGCCGGAAACAGATCATCCAGACCGGAGGTCACCAGCACATCGCCGACTTCCAGATCGACGTGATTCGGCAGGAACGGCAGATCCAGCGCCCCGGCCGGCCCGCGCCCCACGGCGATGGCACGCACGCCACTGCGCACCGCCTTCACCGGAATGGCGTGGCGCGCATCGGTGATCAGCAGCACCTGGCTGGTCTGCGCGGCGACGTGCAGCACCTGGCCCACCACCCCCTCGGCGTCGAGCACCGGCTGACCAACGAACACCCCCTGCAGGGCCCCCTTGTCGATCTGGATCTGCCCGACATACGGATCAAGCCCGACCTTGACCGTGCTGGCGATCAGCGCGCGCAGCGGCTGCGGCGTCTGTGCCAGCGAATCGAGCAGCGCCTGCAGGCGACGGTTTTCCGCCTGCAGCGCATCAAGCGTCTGCACTTGCAGGTGCAGGTGCAGGTTCTCGGCCCGCAACGCCTCCAGTTCACTGCGCAGGGCGCGGCGCGCGCGCAGGGTGTCGGCCGCCCAGTCCCAGACCCGGAACGGCAGGTCGACGGCTTGTTGCAGCGGATGCAGAACCGTCAGCAACGCACCGCGCAGCGGCACCAGACGCGGGCCGCGCTGGTCGACCACCAGCAGCACCAGCGCCAACACAGCCGCGAGCAACAGGCGCAGCCCCAACGACGGGCGACGCCGAAACAGGCTAGGCATGGGGCGCGACCGACGGCGGCACGGCCGCGCTGGCCGTGCGGCGACTCATTCCTCGTCGAAGATGTCGGTTACCTGATCGATGAAGTCCAGCGCCATCTCGCCGCCACGGGCCACGCACAGCATGGGCTCCTCGGCCAGCACCACCGGCAGGCCGGTCTCCTCCGAGAACAGCTTGTCGATGCCGCGCAGCAAGGACCCACCGCCGGTCAGCACCATGCCGCGCTCGGCAACGTCCGCCGACAGCTCCGGCGGTATCTGTTCCAGCGCCTTGCGCAGCCCGGCGACGATGCCGTGCAACGGATCCTGCAGCGCCTCGAGCACCTCGTTGCTGTTCAGCGTGAAACTGCGCGGCACGCCCTCGGCCAGGTTGCGGCCGTTGACCTGGATTTCGCTGACCTCGTTGCCCGGATAGGCGGAACCGATCTCGTGCTTGATCGTCTCGGCGGTGGTCTCGCCGATCAGGGTGCCGTAATTGCGGCGCACGTAGTTGACGATGGCATCGTCGAACTTGTCCCCACCGATGCGCACCGACTCCGAGTACACCAGCCCGTTGAGCGAGATGACGGCGATCTCGGTGGTGCCGCCGCCGATGTCGATGATCATCGAGCCGGTGGCCTCGCTGACCGGCAGGCCGGCGCCGATGGCGGCGGCCATGGGTTCCTCGATCAGATATACTTCGCGCGCCCCGGCGCCGAGCGCCGACTCGCGGATGGCACGCCGTTCCACCTGCGTCGAACCGCAGGGCACGCCGACCACCACGCGCGGGCTGGGGCGGAAAAACCCGCGTTCGTGCACCTTGCGAATGAAGTGCTGCAGCATCTTCTCGGTGACGTAGAAATCGGCGATCACGCCGTCCTTCAGCGGCCGGATCGCGGTGATGTTGCCGGGCGTGCGCCCCAGCATGCGCTTGGCCTCGGAGCCAACCGCCGCCACCATCTTCTGGGAGTTGTTGGTTCGGATCGCGACCACCGACGGCTCGTTCAGGACGATGCCGCGTTCGCGCACGTAAATCAGAGTGTTGGCGGTGCCCAGATCGATGGACAGGTCGCTGGAGAATAAGCCTCGGAGTCTTTTGATTAACATTCGTGTTGTTTCAACCTGAGAGTTGCGGTTGCAGAAAAGAATGCGGCAACTTTAGCAGTGAGCACCTACTCAGGCAAGGCGCCATCGGGGCTTCGGGGCTTACCATTCTCACATTTTATGGCTTTAGACGGGGCCAATGTTGCGCGCGGTTCTGCTAATATGTCGGGCTTTGTTGTCGCCAGGATTCCGCGCGCAGTTAACCGTGGAGCATGGCTGCTTGTGAGGATGGCTTTCCAAAACACGCTCCTTCGGCACATCCCTGTGTCGCTTGAGCTCCGCCATCCATGGCTTCGCACAGTTTTGGAAAGCCATCCTCACA
>DQBD01000097.1:0-301 GCA_003526065.1 Gammaproteobacteria bacterium
CGGAAATTTCGGACCTTGCGGGTCTCATTGCCCATCTGGCAGCGGCGGGACAAAAGGGCTCGAACGGACGCCGCTCAGGGGATATGTGATAGACTTGAACCAGGCTTCCGGGAGAGTGATTTGACGCTGTTCGACATCATCGTCATTGGCGTGCTGCTGGTATCGAGCGTGCTGGCGCTGCTCAGGGGCTTCACCAACGAAGTGCTGTCGATCCTCGCCTGGGTGGTGGGCGCCCTTGCAGCGCTCTGGCTCTTTCCCTATCTGACGCCTGTGTTGCGCGGCGCGATATCGCCGCCCTGGC
>DQBD01000097.1:555-716 GCA_003526065.1 Gammaproteobacteria bacterium
TCATCTTCGGGCTTGCGCGCGGATTGCTGATCGTCACCGTCGCCTATCTCTTCTTCGCCTGGCTGGTGCCCAACCCGGACGACCAGCCGGACTGGATCAAAAACGCCAAGACGAAACCGACCATCGAGAACACGGCCGCCTTGGGTTATACCCCGGGCCAT
>DQBD01000097.1:940-1188 GCA_003526065.1 Gammaproteobacteria bacterium
CCGACGATCGAGAACACGGCCGCCCTGCTCTTCTCGCTCGCGCCGGAACCCGGCAGCGGATCGGCCAGACAGGAAAGCGCGCCCGCAGCCCGGCAAAGCGCCCCGGCGCCGCGTCAAGAGGCCGCGCCTGCGCCCGCCGAACCAGGGCAGACGGAGCCCGATTCCGGCGCTGACACGGCGAATGGCCCGGGGTATAACCCGTCCGAACGGAGGGGGCTCGATCGTCTGTTCGAGAACACGACCGGGGA
>DQBD01000097.1:1483-10580 GCA_003526065.1 Gammaproteobacteria bacterium
ACTTCGCCTGGAAACGCTCCAGGAGTCCCAGCGATGTCCGATCAGATGCAGCTCGACCTCCCCTTTTCCTCCTCCGCCCGAAAACCGGCGGAAGCCCCCTTCAGCCTGACAGACGACGAACTTCACGACGACAAGCTGCGCGAGGAATGCGGCGTGTTCGGCGTGTTCGGCCATCCGGACGCGGCGGCGCTGACGGCGCTCGGCCTTCACGCGCTCCAGCATCGCGGGCAGGAGGCGGCGGGCATCGTGGCCTATGACGGCGAGCACTTCCATTCGGAGCGCCGCCTCGGCCTTGTCGGCGATCACTTCTCCTCCGCCAAGATGATCGACCGGCTGCAGGGCGAAATGGCGGTCGGCCATGTGCGCTATTCGACGACGGGCGAGACGATCCTGCGCAACGTGCAGCCGCTTTTCGCGGATCTGTGGGGCGGCGGCTTCGCGGTGGCGCATAACGGCAATCTGACCAACGCGATCACGCTGCGGAACGAGCTCGTGCGCGACGGCGCGATCTTCCAGTCCACCTCGGACACGGAAACGATCCTGCAGCTCGTCGCGCGGAGCCGGAAACCGCGCGTGATGGAGCGCTTCGTCGATGCGCTCTCGCAGATCCAGGGCGCCTATGCGCTGGTGGCGCTGACCAACAAGAAGCTCATCGGCGCGCGCGACCCGCTCGGCATCCGTCCGCTCATTCTGGGCAAACTCGCGGGAGCGCCGATCTTCGCCTCGGAAACGGTGGCGCTCGACATCATCGGCGCGGAATTCGTGCGCGAGGTGGAGCCCGGCGAGATCGTGCTCTGCACACGCGAGAACGGCGAAATCACAATCGAGTCGATCCGCCCCTTCCCCGAACAGCAGGTTCGCCCCTGCGTGTTCGAATATATCTATTTCGCGCGGCCCGACAGCATCGTCGGCGGCAAGAGCGTCTACAATGTGCGCAAGCGGCTCGGCCAGGAACTGGCGCGCGAGAGCGCGGTGGAAGCCGATGTCGTGATCCCGGTGCCGGACTCGGGCGTGCCCGCGGCGATCGGCTATGCGGCGGAGAGCGGCATTCCCTTCGAGCTCGGCATCATCCGCAACCATTATGTGGGCCGCACCTTCATCGAGCCGACCCAGCAGATCCGCCAGCTCGGCGTGAAGCTGAAGCACAATCCCAACCGGGCCATGGTGGAAGGCAAGCGCGTGGTGCTGGTGGATGACAGCGTGGTGCGCGGCACCACCTCCATCAAGATCGTGCAGATGATCCGCGACGCCGGTGCGCGGGAAGTGCATCTGCGCATCGCCAGCCCGCCCATCACCCATTCGGACTTTTACGGCATCGACACGCCGGAGCGCAACGAACTGCTGGCCGCTTCCATGGACGTCCCGGCCATGGCAAAGCACATCGGCGTCGACAGCCTGGCCTTCATCTCGATCGACGGACTCTACCGCGCCATGGGCGAGGCCGGCCGCGACGCGCAGCTGCCGCGCTACTGCGATGCCTGCTTCACCGGCGACTACCCGATCCGCCTGACCGACTTCGACGGCCGCGACCAGCCGGCGCAGCTCTCGCTGCTCGCCGAGCGCGCCTGATCGCAGACCTGACCTCGTGCTTCGAGACGCTCGCTCACGCTCGCTCCTCAGCATGAGGTCAGATAAGAGCCTCACCCTGAGGAGGCGCGACAGCGCCGTCTCGAAGGGCGAGGCGAGCAAAAGCAGACTCATCATCCCCAACGCCTGATCTGAATGTTCGCCCGCCTGTTCTATAGCCTCGGCGCCATCGCCGGCGGCATCCGCTGGACCAACATGGAAGCGCAAACCACGCTGTTCCTGACCAATGTGCGCACCGGCGTGCAGGAAGCCGCTGCCGAGGGCAGCGCCAGCAAGCGCGACATCGGCTTCGGTGGCCTGGGCTTCGGCGGCATCGTCGGCGCCGCCGGCGGCGCCTATGCCAGCACCGACATCGGCAAGATCGTGGCGGCCGCCTTCCTGGACGCCCACAACAAGCTGGTCGCCCAGGTGCAGGCCACCCGCCCGGCGGCGACGCGGCCATCGGCCTCCGGCTACATGACGCTGGCGGACGTCAACATGCGCTCCGGCCCGTCCACCCAGTCACCGGTGGTCATGACCGTGGCCAAGGGCACGCCGGTGTCGCCGACCGGCGAGAAGCAGGGTGCCTGGTGGGCCGTGGACGTCAACGGCCGCAGCGGCTGGATCCACAGCGACTACATCACCCGCTGACCGCGTTCCGGGCCACCCGGCCCGGCATGCAGACGAACCCCGCCGGCCCTGCCGGCGGGGTTTTTTGTGCTTCAGACCCGCAGCAGGCGGGCCACCGCCGGTTCCTCGCGAAGACGCGCCAGCTCCTGTTCGGTCGGCAGCACCGGCCGGTCACGCTCGCGGCTGACCACGCACAGAAAACCCAGCACCTCACCGGCATCGGCATGGAACTGGTGAAAGCACTGCGGCGCCACGTACACGCAGTCGCCGGCCGTCACCGGCGTCACCTGACGGTCCAGGATCACCGTGCCGCTGCCGCGCAGCACCACCACCGCGTGCGGGTGCTGATGCCGTTCCAGGGTCGAGTAGCCGCCCGGCTGGATCTCGAAGTAGCGCACCAGCGCATCGAGCGCTTCCTCGCCCCCGCCCTCGCCGAGCAGCGTGCGGCGGGTGATGTCCCGGTGCGGGCTGCCATCGTTCTTGTAGACACGCAGCGGCACCTGCGGCCAGGTGAACTGCTCGCCGCGCAGCACGCGTGATTGACTTTCGTTCATGTGAATGGCTCCTCAACGGCCGCGCGCAAGGCCGCCGCCGCCCGCTGCAGGTCGCCCTGTGCGTACAGGCTGCCGCCGATCAGCACCAGCGTGTCCGGCCCGTAGCGACGCGTCCAGTGGCCGACGCGTGACACATCCATGCCGCCGGCCGGGGCCGGCATGGCCGCGCGCACAGCGCCCAACGGCCGGCGCAGATGGGCATTGATGCGCTCGCAGGTTGCCAGCGAAAAATTGAACCGGCCGCCGCTGTTCGGGTAGATGACCGCGTCCGCGCCGGCGATGCGAAACAGGTCACCCAGCACCACCTCCGGCGCGATACCGGCAGTGCGTGCGAACAGGCTGCCGGTCAGCGCCGGATGGGCCAGCACGGCCAGACCGTAGGTGTCGCGAATCTGCCGCAGCGTGTCCAGACCGACCAGCCACGGGCTGATGAGTACCCCGCGACAGCCGGCCGCGCGGGCGGCCGCCAGGCGCCCGGGCAGCTCCCCGGCCGGTGCGGTCACGTTGGGAAAGTACAGTGCCCCGGTGCCGGCCTGCGCGTTGGCGCGGCTGACCGCCTCCTGGCAACGCGCCAGGCGCTCGGCGAACGGCGCCGCCGGCTGATCGCTCAGCCCGTGGTCGTCCTTGATGATGTCGATGCCACCGCGGGCAAATGCCTCGCAGCGTTCGGCCAGCTGCACCGCCGACAGCCCCATCGGCTTCAGTGCCGTGCACAGCAACGGCCGCCGCGGCGCGCCGGTCAGCGCCCGCAGTCCCGCCACGCCGTGACCCGGCCCACCCAGGTGAGCCAGCAACGGCGCCGGCCAGTCGATACCCGTGATGCGGATGCCCGGCTTGAGCGAGATGTTGCCGAACAGCAGGTTCAGACACTGCGGCAGGTCGTCGCCGATGCTGTCCGGGCCGTAGCTGAGCGTCAGCCGCGCCTGCCGTGGCCCGCGCTCGTGCAGGACCTCGACCCGTCCGACCATGCGCTCGGCCAGCGCCGGCGGCACCAGGTCCGGCGGCAGCTCGACGGTCTGTTCGAAGGCGATCTGCGCTGCCTTGTCGGCGGCCCGTTCGCCGCGCGCGAGGGTGAGGGCGTAATGCACGCCGAGGCGATCGTCGGCCCGCATCCCCGGTACCGGTGTGGACGGCGACATGCCATCCACCACGGAGGTGACGGCGCGGGCGCGCCGGCCATGCTTGTAGGACATCGAAACCGGACTCGACGGACAGGGCCGGTAATTTTAGCCCACCGCCTGCCCACCGCAGTTGCGACACGCTTTTGCTTGCCGGACGCCGCAATACCAGCTACATAATCGCTGATCAAGCTATGTTGATAGCGCGTTTTTATCGCCGGGTGCCAGTACCGACGGGGATGTAAATGACACAACAGCTTGCCCAGCAGGTGCTGCGCACCGACGTTTCCGGCATGCCGCTGGAATGGGTGGACTATCAGACCGCCGTGCGCCTGTATCACTTCGGCCACGTCGCCTACACCTGTGGCACACCGATGTACCGCATCCGTGGCGGCACCAACGCCGCCAGTGGCCGGCGCAGCGTGGTCGAGGTCAACTCCATCATCGCCACCACCGGCGACCAGTCGGCGCTGCGGCGCAGCCGCCAGACCTACTCTCCACCGCTGAACAACCCGGCGCTGTTCAAACGCGACGGCCACACCTGCCTGTACTGCGGCCGGCAGTTCCAGGCCCGCGACCTGTCGCGCGACCACGTGCGCCCACTGAGCACCGGCGGCAGCGACACCTGGGCCAACGTGGTGACCGCCTGCAAGCGCTGCAACAACCACAAGGCCGACCGCACGCCCGAGCAGGCCGGCCTGCAACTGCTGGCCATCCCGTTCATCCCGACCCACGCGGAGTACGTGTACCTGCGCGGCCGGCGCATCCTGGCCGACCAGATGGAGTTCCTGCTGGCGCACTTTCCGCGCAGCAGCCCCCTGCAGGCGCGCCTGCGAGCGCAGATGTGCTGAGCGGTTGACGCCGATCACTCGCCACACTTGCCGGGACGCCGCCGCAGCGCCCAGACTGCTCAATCACGATCAGAACATCAGACAAGGCGCTCGAGCGCCGGGAGAAACGCCATGCAACAGGTCGCAATCCGCCGCATCGTCGTCCCCCTGGATTTCTCTGACCCGGCGCTCGGCGCGCTGTCCTATGCCGCAAGCCTCGGCCAAACCTTCGGTGCCGAACTGGTGTTGACGTACGTCGCCGAGCCACCGCCGTTCGCGCCGGACCTGACCGAGTCGCACGGGTATGAACAGCGGGTGGCGGCCCGCGCCGAAGCAAACCTGCGCGAACTGACACAGACCCACGTGGACCAGGGTGCAAAGGCCCGCTACGTCGTGCGGTTTGGCCGCCCGGCGCAGGAGATCGCCGCCCTCGCCCGCGAGGAACAGGCCGACCTGATCATCATCGCCACGCACGGCCGCTCGGGGCTGAAACACCTGGTCGGCAGCGTCACCGAAAAGCTGGTGCGCCTGGCCAGCTGCCCGGTACTGGTCACCCACCACGGCCGCGATCAGACGCCGCAACCCGACTAGGTGGCACGTACCGGGCCTCAGCGCACGGCGTGATCTTCCATCACCAGCTGCGCGCCGCGCCAGGCCAGCGCCATGGTCGCGGCATTGGTGTGGGCCGAAACCAGGGTTGGCATGATCGAGCAGTCGATCACCCGCAGACCGCTGAGGCCGTGCACGCGTAGGCGCGCGTCGACCACGGCCATTGGGTCGTGGCCCATCTTGCAGGTACCGGCCGGATGCGCCACCGGCCCACCGAACTCGCTGTGGAAGGCCAGCGCCTGCTCGTCGCTGTGCACCGCCGGGCCGGGGCTGGTCTCGCCCACCAGCAGGTCCGCCAGCGGCGCCTGCGACGCGAGCGCGCGGATGTAGCGCAGGATGCGTCCGCTCATCAGGCGGTCTTCCTCGGCGGTGAAGTAACCGGAACGGATGCGCGGCGCGGCGGCCGGATCGCGGCTGGTGATCATGACGCTGCCCTGACTTTCCGGGCGCAGCTGGTAGCCGAAGACCTGGATGCCGTGCTCTTTTTCAAACGCCATGGACAGGCGCCCGGGCTGCAACGAAAACGGCGCCATCACCAGTTCGGCATCCGGCCGCGTCAGCTCCGGACGGGTGCGCACGAAGGCCACCACGTCGTGCGACCCGGTGGCCATCAGGCCCTTGCGGGCAAGCAGGTACTGCAGCACGTTACGCCCCAGCCGCCAGCCGCCGAACTGGCCGTTCAGGCTGCTCGGCGCGCGCAGGCGGAACTGCACCACCATCATGCGATGCTCGCGCAGGTTCTGTCCGACACCGGGCAGGTCGTGCACGACCGCAATGCCAAGCGATTTCAGGTGCTCGGCCGGGCCGACACCGGACAACTGCAACAGCTGCGGTGACTGCAGCGTGCCGCCGGCCAGGATCACCTCGCGCGCGGCGCGAAACACCTGCGGCTGGCCATTGCGCGTGCCCGCCACACCGACCGCGCGCGTGCCCTCGAACAGCACCTGACCGGCCAGAAAGCCGGTCACCACACGCAGGTTGGACCGATTCATGACCGGCCGCAGGAAGGCCGCCGCGGCGTCCTCGCGCCGGCCGTCGCGAATCGTGAACTGCACGTAGCCGATGCCTTCCTGCTCCGGCCGGTTGAGGTCGTTCTTGACCGGCAGTCCGAGCCGGCTGCCGGCCGCGATGGCGGCATCGCACAGCGGGTGCGGGTTCGGGTGGCAACTGACGCGCAGCGGGCCGCCGCTGCCGCGCACCTCGTCGGCACCCAGTTCATGGTCCTCCATGGCCTTGAAGCAGGGCCCGATATCGGACCAGCCCCAGCCGGGGTTGCCGGCAGCGGCCCAGTCCTCGAAGTCCTGCGGCTGGCCACGGGTGTAGAACATGCCGTTGACGGTGCTGGAACCGCCCAGCATGCGTCCGCGCGGCCAGGATTCCGATTCGTTGCCGTTACCCGGCTCCGGTTCGGTGTCGAAACGACGCACGTGGTGCTGGTCGAACAACAGCTTGCCGAAGCCCTTGGGCATGCGCACGATCAGGCTGTTGTCGTCCGCGCCGGCTTCCAGCAACAGCACGCTGAACCTGCCGCCTTCACTCAGACGATTGGCCAGCACGCAACCGGCCGAGCCGGCGCCGACGATGATGAAGTCCGCGTCCACGTTCCCCTCCCTGTGATGCGCTTCCCGCCGACGCGGGGGCGCCAAGTGTAGGCGAACGCGCCGTCAGGGCGCCCGGCAGCCCGGCTGGCGCCCCTGCGCCCGGGCCTGCTCATACAGCGACACGGCCTGTGGCAGGCGGCCTTGCAGCGCCTCGATGCGCCCCCCCGGTGACGGGTGGGTGGAAAGAAACTCCGGTGGCCCGCCGCCGTTGGTGCGGGCCATGTTCTGCCACAGGGCAACGCTCTGACGCGGGTCGAAGCCGGCCCGCGCCATCAGGTCCAGGCCCAGCAGGTCGGCCTCGCTCTCCTGCGTGCGCGAGAACGGCAGCAGCACGCCCACCTGCGCGCCGACGCCCAGCAGGCCCATCAATTGCTGCTTGGCCGGCGTCATGCTGCCGCCGATGGCCTGCACCGCCTGCAGCCCCGTGCCGACCAGGGTCTGGTTGGACAGCCGCTCGCCGGAGTGACGCGCCAGCACGTGCGCCACTTCGTGCCCGACCACGGTGGCCAACTGATGCTGATTCGTGGCCACCTTCAGCAGGCCCGTGTTGACACCGATCTTGCCGCCCGGCAGCGCGAAGGCATTGGCCGATTCATCGCGAAACACCGTCACTTCCCACGCCTGGCCAGTGCTGGGCACCAGCGCCGTGATGGCGCGCGCCACGCAGCGCACGTAGGCATTCACGCGCGGATCGCTCTCGACCGGCTCCTTCTTGCGGATTTCGTCGTACGCAGCCAGGCCCATCTGCGCCACCTCGGTGTCCGAGAACAGCTGCAACTGACTTCGACCCAGCGGCGAGGTGGCGCAGGCGGCGACGATCATCACCGACAGCAACAGGCACAACGGCTTGAGCATGGGTTGGGACTCCAGGTGTGGCGACCGAGGCGTTCAGCGTGGGTTCAGGCAGCGCCGCCTAAGGTGGCTTCACGCGAGACGGGGATCGGCCCCGTCCGAAGCGGCCTGGAGGACACTGCCATGGCAACCGGAAGGGTACTGAAGAATCTGTTTTTGGGCATGACGCTGGCCGGCACGCTGCTGGCCGTGGCACCGGTGCAGGCCGGGGAACGCCACCTGGGCCAGCAACACGAGTATCGCTATCACCGCGACTACTCCGACCATCACCGCCACCGCAAGCAGCACTACCGGGAGCACCGTCGCTGGGACCGCGGCCACCACTATCGCCACGGCTGGCACCACCGTCCGCACCGCTACTACCACGCGCCGCGCCGGCACTGGTCCCATCGCCACTACCGTGGGTGTGGACATCACGGCTACGGGCACGGCGGGCTGGTCGGCTTCGTGGTCGAGTACAGCCGCTACGACGACTGACCCCGCTGCCCACGGAGACACCACCATGAAGCTACGTGTACTCGTGCTGACCGTACCCCTGCTGACCGGCTGCGCCGGCCAAGCGGCAGCCGGTCACCGCGCCGACCGCGACCGATACCACGTGGACGCACGCGTGGTTGACGTGGAACCCATGTACCGCACCGTGCGCGTGGAACAGCCACGCCGCGAGTGCTGGGACGAGGAGGTGTACGTGGAGCGGCGTGGTTACCGATCGCATACCGGCACCATTCTGGGCGGCATCGTCGGTGGCGTACTGGGCCACGAACTGGGTGGACGACACCACCACGGCCTGGCCACCGCTGCCGGCACCGTGCTGGGTGCGTCCATCGGCCGTGACCTCAGCCATCGACGCGCCGCGGACGGCTACTACACCGTCCGCGAGCGCTGCGATATACGCACCGAATACCGCGCCGAACAACGCCTGGACGGCTACCGGGTAACCTATGTCTATGCCGGCCGCGAACACGTGACCTATACCGACTACGACCCTGGCGACGTGATCCGGGTCCGTGTGGCGGTGCAGCCGACGCGCGACTACTGACCTTGCGAGTGCCGTGATGCAGCCGATCAACAAGACTTCCCGCTGGGGATGCCTGGGCGCCGGCCTGCTGGCGTTGCTGCTGGCCGGTGGCGCCGTCGCCGACACGCCGATGGGCCAGGAGCGCGGCGAGCGCTACCGCGACCCCGGCGAACAGCGCTACCGCGACCGTGGAAGCTGGGATCGCGGCGATCGGGACCCGTCATGGCGGCGTCCGCGTGATGCCCGTCGTGTCGAACGTGACCGCGACGAACGCCCCCTCGGCCAGTCCGATGACCGTTAGTAACGGTCATCGGACTGG
>DQBD01000288.1:0-2315 GCA_003526065.1 Gammaproteobacteria bacterium
GTGTGTTCTCCGTGGAAGAGGCTGCGGCCCGCGGCGGATGCACGCCGCGAACCATGGTCTTGACCCAACCGTCCTGGTAGGGGCACAGCAGGCGCACGTGCACGTCGATGCGCTGGAACTTCCAGCGACCGTCCTGTTTGACGTAGTCATCGAAGTACTCGCCGGCCACCCACACCGGCTCCTCGACGCCCTGCGCGTCGGGCATTCGCGCCAGCTCCCACAGGTACCAGGTGGCCCTGGCGGTCAGGCCGTCGTCGGCCACCGTGATCAGCGGCTGCAGGTAGTAGTGCAGGGTCCAGGTGATGCCGTTGACGCGGGCGTTGTTGGCGAACATCTCGCGCAGCGCGGCGTGGCCCCGCACCTCGCCGCTGAACGGCGGGTTCAGGACGATGCAGGCGTCGGCGGCGAACATCGGCACCAGACGCTCCGGGTTGTGGTCGTCGTCGCAGGCGCGCGAGTAGGCCCAGCGCAGCTGCTTGATGGCCTCGATGTCCTGCAATCGCGCCAGCTCGCGTTCGAGCATGGTCAACCGCTGTTCGACGTTCACGGACGGACCATCCCTCAGACGAACGACTGCGGCGCGATCGACATCTTCGGCCGCAGCGGCACCGCCTCGTGCGTCGGCAGGAACAGCCGCGCGTCGAAGCCGCACACCACCGCCGGCTGCCTGAAGAGCTCCACCGCCGGCGCGATCTGCGCCGCCGCCATCGCCAGCAGGCTCAGGCGCTGCGCGTCGGCCGGCAGCTCGGCGCCGAGCGGGTACTGGTCGAGGTGCTCGAGGATCGCCTTCAGGTGCGGCGTGATGGCGTCGTAGAAGGCGCGGATCTTCGGCATCTTGGCCGCCAGGCGCTGGTACAGGCGCTCGGTCTGCGTTTCGCGCGCCCAGTACTCGACGAACGGCTCCAGGTCTGCAAAGCCGGCTGGCAGTGCGGTATCGGTCATGACAATGGCTCCTGCGACGGGCGCGCTCAGGCGTCGATGTGGGAACGGACTACCTTGTGGAAGTACCGGCACAGCACTTCCTGGTCCTGGAAATGGAGGTTCTCGAGCAGGCCGGACTCGGCCATCTGCTGGCTTTCCTCGAGCGTGCTGAAGTCTTCCAGCCAGACGTTGCTGGACATGACCCGGGCGTACTCGATGCCCCAGCGCTCGCTGTGGGTCTGCGGCTGCGGCGCGCGCATGACGATGCGCTGGTACATGCGATTGACCGACAGCGGCCAGAAGTTGTGGGTCTGGTACTGGCCGTCCATCGGCGCAATCCAGAAGTTGGGGAACACGTAATAGATGTCGCCCACCCAGTTGTCCGATCGGGTCGGGTTGATGCCGGGCGGCAGGTCGCCGAGGCGACCCTGGGTGTAGGAACGGATCGACGGCGCCAGGTCGGCGGCGAGGGCGTCGATGGGCCCCCGCGCGCCGCCGCCCGCACCGGGCATGCCCGGCATCGAGAGACGGAAGTTGCGCTCGAAGGTGGCGAACTCGAGCATGTGCAGCATCGGGTTGTCGCTCACGCCCACCAGCGGGCCACCCAAGGTGCGGCGGTGCAGGGTCACCGCGTGGTAGCCCTCGATCTGCGAGTCGACACTCAGCTTCCAGTTGCAGCCAAGCTCACCCTCGTAGCCGAAGATGCTGGTGTACTTGTCGAACGGATAGCCGGCCAGCTCGTCCACCAGACCGCCGAGCTGCTCGCGCAGCGTCAGCTCGGGCGCCGGGTCGAGGTTGATGAAGATGAAGCCTTCCCAGGTGTCGGTGGCCACCTCGCGCAGGTTCAGGTTCTTGCGGTCGAGGTCGAAGAACTCGCCCTCGTCCGGGATGTCGACCAGCTCACCCTTGTCGTTGAACACCCAGCCGTGGAACTCGCAGGTGTGAAAGCGCTTGTTGCCGGTTTTCACGAACGCTTCCGGTGCCGCGAACATCGGGCACACCTTGTTGCCGCGATGCGTACACATGTTGTGAAAACCGCGCACGCGCCCGTCGTAGCCGTGGATCAGCAGGATCGAGGTCGGGAACAGCGGCAACTCGTGCACCACGTAGTCGCCCGGCTTCGGGATGTCCTCGATACGCCCCAGGTTCAGCCAGTACTTGCGGAAGATCTTGTCCCGCTCCAGCTCGAACTGGGCCTGTGAGGTATAGATGGACGGACTCAGCGGCGCCGTGTCCAGGTTGAAGCGCAGGGTCCATTTGTCGTTGCTGGTATTCATCGCGATCAGGCTCCACAAGGTTCCGTTGGGGCAGATATCAGAGGGTCTGGCCGGTGTCGGCCAGGTAGGCGCGCACCGCCTCCTCGATGACTAGGTAGCTGTGGCGCACCGCCATTT
>DQBD01000288.1:2582-3082 GCA_003526065.1 Gammaproteobacteria bacterium
CGGCCATGTTCAGGTCCTCGCGAATCACGTCGCGGATCGACAGCAGGCCGTACTCGATGGCCACTCGCTCGGCGGCGTTGGTCGGCGGCGCCATGTAGACCTCGATCTCGACCCGACAGCGGTCGTGCGCCGACGGCCACAGGCTGATGAACCCCATCAGCGGGGCACTCAGAAACAGCACCTGATTCGGAAACAGCTCGACCACATCGAAGGCCCAGGCATCGGCCTTGGCCACGTTCAGCGCCGGCGGCAACCGACGCTCGCGCACACGCGGGTCGTAGGGCGTGGTGGCGCCGCCGTACTTGAAGGCCAGCGCCTCCATCGGCGCCAGGTCGCGCTCGCCGATGCCCAGCGGCACGCCCACCGCGCGATGGCGTTGCCCCAGACTCAGCCACTGCGGCCCCAGATAGAGCGACGTGCCGGACTTGGCGTTCTGGCCGGTGTTGTTCTGGATGTGGGTGTAGCCGGCGTGCAGCAGCTCGACCGAGCTGTCGAGGTAG
>DQBD01000117.1:0-173 GCA_003526065.1 Gammaproteobacteria bacterium
GGGAAGTCCACCTTGAAGTTGGCGCTGCCGTACATGGAGCCTTTGATGGTCTTGGCGGTGAACGGCAGGATCAGGCTGTTGAAGGAGTAGCGGTCGTCCTTGCTGCCGACGCCGACCACCACGGTGGTGCCGCCGCGGCGGGTGGCCTTGAAGGCGGCTTCCACCAGCTTGCC
>DQBD01000117.1:480-996 GCA_003526065.1 Gammaproteobacteria bacterium
GGCGCCGATGCCGCCGGTCAGCGCCATGATTTCCTTGGCGGCATCGGTGCCGGGGGTGACGGTGTGGGTGGCGCCGAAGCTTTTGGCCATTTCCAGCTTTTCGGCGGAAAGGTCCACCGCAATCACCATGCGCGCGCCGGCGATGCGCGCGCCCTGCACCACGGACAGGCCCACGCCGCCGCAGCCGAACACGGCCACGGTGCTGCCGGGCTCCACCTGCGCCGTGTTGATGACGGCGCCCACGCCGGTGGTCACGCCGCAGCCGACCAGCGCGGCGGCCTGGAACGGCACGCTCTTGTCCACGGACACCACGCACGCTTCCGGCACCACGGCGTATTCGGCCATGTTGCCCAGGAAGGACATGGTGTACAGGCGCTGGCCGTTCTGGTGGATGCGGCTGGTGCCGTCGAACAGCGTGCCGTCCGGCGGGCTCACGGTGCACAGGAACGGCTGGTCGTGCAGGCAGTGAAAGCACTCGCCGCAGCGCGGCACGAACGACAGCACCACGTGGTCACC
>DQBD01000117.1:1247-6756 GCA_003526065.1 Gammaproteobacteria bacterium
TTGACGGTGTGCACGCCGTCGCCGATCTGCTCCACGACGCCGGCGCCCTCGTGCCCGATGACGGCCGGGAACGGCTGCGGGATGGTGCCGTTGATGATGGAGATGTCCGAGTGGCACACGCCGCAGGCCTTCATGCGCACCAGCACCTCGCCGGTCTTGGGCGGGTCGATGTTGACGGTCTCGACGGCGTACTGGTGCTGGTCGCGCACGACCACGGCTTTCATGGACAGCATGGGCGGATCTCCTCGGGTCTTGTTGCCGCCGCGGCGGGGTAGGCCGGATTGTCGGCGGCCCGCAGGCTTGGGTCCAGCGCGGGCGACTGAACGATCGTTCTGGTGGTGCTAGCATCGGCTGGCAGACACCAATAGCGCGGCCGGGACGGCCGCCGTCCAGCCGCCACGGATGGCCACCTGGCAGGAGAAACGGCATGGCCTACGATCTCGTCATTCGCGGCGGCACGGTGGTGGACGGCAGCGGCGGCCCCGGTTTCGTGGCCGACGTGGCGGTCAGGGACGGGCGCATCGTGAAGATCGGCGCCGTGGACGGCCCAGCGGCACGCAGCGTGAACGCCACCGGCCGCGTGGTGGCGCCGGGCTTCATCGACCCGCACACGCATTACGACGCGCAGCTGTCCTGGGACCCGCTGGTCACGCCCACGGCCTGGCACGGCATCACCACGGCGGTGATCGGCAACTGCGGCGTGGGCCTGGCGCCGTGCCGGCCGGAAACGCGCGAGCACGCGCTGTGGGATCTGATCAACGTGGAGGCCATGTCGCGCGAGGTGCTGGAGGCGGGCGTCGCCTGGCAGTGGGAATCGTTCGGCGAGTTCATGGACGCGACGCTGAATCGCGGCAGTGCCATCAACCTCGGTTTCATGGTGCCGCTGTCGCCGCTGCGCACGTATGCGCTGGGGGCCGAAGCCAGCGCGCGCGCCGCCACCGCCGCCGAGACCGACACGCTGTGCGGCCTGCTGGGTGACGCGCTCGACGCCGGCGCACTCGGCTTCAGCTCGTCCCAGCAGCCGAACCACGTGGGCTACAACGGCACACCGCTGGCCAGCCGCCTGGCCAGCAACGACGAATTCGCCGCCTACGCGCGCACGCTCGGCCGGCACGGGCGCGGCGGCATCGAGATTGCCGTCACCAAGAAGCTGGCGCACCTGGACGATGACGACACCGCCCTGCTGGAGCTGCTGTGCGAGCACAGCGGCCGGCCGGTGACCTGGCTGACGCTGCTGGATCTGAACTCCAGCCCCGGCTGCGCCTTCGCGGCCGTGGAGCGGGCAGGGCACCTCACCGCCAGGGGCTGCTACCCGCAGACGGTGGTGCGGCCGTTCATGGCCGAGGCGGACGTGCGCAACCCGTTCATGTTCGCGCCGCTGCCGGCGTGGAAGGCGGCGTTCAACCAGCCGGTGGCGGTGCAGAAGGCGCTGTATGCCGACGCGGACTTCCGCCGCACCTTCCGTGCGGACATGGCCGAGGGCCGCTCGCTGGTGCGCGACTGGAACCACTTCGAGCTGCTGTCCGCCGACAACCCGGACCTGCAGCCGCTGCTCGGGCGCACGGTGGCGGAAATCGCCGCCGAACGCGGCACCGACCCGTGCGACACGTTTCTGGATCTGGCCATCGCCGACGACGTGAACACGCGCTTTCGGGTGGCGGTGGCCAACTCGGACGAGGCCAACCTCGCCCGCATGCTGACCGACCCGCGCATCCGCATCGGGCTGGGCGACGGCGGCGCGCACGTGGACATGCTGTGCGAGGCCGGCTACACGACCTACCTGCTCGGCTACTGGGTGCGCGAAAGACAACTGATGAGCCTGGAACGCGCCGTGCAGCGCATCACCTCCGAGGCCGCCGGCCTGTTCGGCATCCGCGAGCGCGGCCTGCTCAAGGAAGGCTACTTCGCCGACATCGTGGTGTTCGACGCGGCCACGGTCGGCTCGGACCGCCGCCCGCACCTGGTGGCGGACCTGCCCGCCGGCGGAAAGCGCATGATCGCCGAGGCGCGCGGCGTGGACTGCACCGTGGTCAACGGCCAGGTGGTGTTCGACCACGGCCGGCACACCGGCGCGCTGCCGGGCGTGGCGGTGAACTGAGGCGCCGGGTCGGCGGCGGCCGGGCCACGGTTGCTTTCCGGTTGCGTCGGGGCTAGTGTCGGGGCCTTCAACGTCTTTGTTCGCGGCGGACTGCGCACACGCGCTCCGCCGCGTTTTTCGTTTTGGGGCCCCGCATGAACGCGAACACACCGTCGATTATCCTGTCCTCGCACGACGTGAGCCGCCTCGAGCGCCTGCTCGAATCCGCCGCACCACAGTTCCGGGACACCGTCGAGGCGCTGGAGGAGGAGCTCGCCCGCGCCGAGGTGCGCGCGCCCGCGGACATGCCGCCGGACACGGTCACCATGAATTCGCGCGTGCTGTGCGTGGACGACACCAGCGGTGCCGAGCACGTGCTGAAGCTGGTCTACCCGCGCGATGCCGACCCGGCACAGGGCAATGTGTCGGTGCTGGCGCCGGTGGGCGCCGCGCTGCTCGGACTGTCGACCGGACAGGCCATCGACTGGCCGCTGCCGGGCGGGCGCAGCACGCGCTTTCGTGTGTTGCGCGTCACCGACCAGCCGGAGGCCAACGGCCGGCTGGACTGACGCGCACCGTCACGCGCGCCGTGGCCGCGCTGCACGCGCGTCACCGCGGCGGCATCATTGACGCTTTTCGAACACCGTCGGGACACATTCATGCCGCGCTTGCCCACGCTCTACATTCCGCACGGCGGTGGGCCGTGCTTTTTCATGGACTGGCATCCGGCCGGTACCTGGGACCGCATGGCCGCCTGGCTGCGCGGGCTGGGGGACACGCTTGGCCAGCGGCCGCGCGCGGTGCTGCTGATCTCCGGCCACTGGGAGGAGCCGCGCGTCGCCGTCAACGCGCAGGCGGAGCCGGAGCTGCTGTTCGACTACTACGGCTTTCCGCCGCACACCTACCAGCTCAGGTACCCGGCGCCGGGTGACCCGGCACTGGCCGCGCGGGTGCAGCAGCTGCTCACCGACGGCGGCGTGCCGAACCGCGCCGAGACCGCGCGTGGCCTGGATCACGGCGTGTTCGTGCCGTTCCTGCTGGTCTACCCGCAGGCGGACGTGCCCATCGTGCAGCTGTCGCTGCACGACAGCCTGGACGCCGGCGCGCATCTGGCGCTGGGCGCGCTGCTGGAGCCGCTGCGCGACGAGGGGGTGCTGATCGTCGGCAGCGGCATGAGCTACCACAACATGCGTGGCCTGATGGGCGCTGGCAACCCGGGGCCGGATTCGGACCGCTTCGACACCTGGCTGGGCGACGCCTGCACGGCCGATCCCGCCGAGCGCACGCGCCTGCTGGCGCACTGGCAGCAGGCGCCGGCGGCGCTGGCCAGCCACCCGCGCGAGGAGCACCTGCTGCCGCTGATGGTGGCGGCGGGGGCTGCCGGCAACGACCCCGGCCGGCGGGTGTTTCAGGATCGGGTGATGGGCGCTACCGTATCGGCCTTCGCCTTCGGCCCCTGAGGGCGGCCGCCAACACATAAAAACCGCACAGGGAGGAAGAGGATGAGCGCACTGACCGAAGCAGGAACCAGCCGTTACGTCGAGGCCGGCGGCATGAAGCTGCACTACAACGAGGCCGGCAGCGGCGAGGCGGTGATCATGCTGCACGGCGGCGGCCCCGGCGCCGGCGGCTGGAGCAACTTCGCCAGGAACATCGGCCCGTTCGCCGAGCGCTACCGCACCATCCTGCTGGACTGCCCCGGCTTCAACAAGTCGGACACCATCCTGTCCAGCGAGCCGCGTGACCTGATCAACGCCCGCGCGGTGCGTGACCTGATGGACGCGCTCGACATCCGCAAGGCCCACCTGGTGGGCAACTCCATGGGCGGCGCCTCGGCCATCCGCTTCGCGCTGGAGTTTCCGGACCGCATCGACCGGCTGATCCTCATGGGCGCCGCCGGTGGCGGGCAGAGCCTGTTCCAGCCGCTGCCGCTGGAGGGCATCAAGCTGCTGTTCAAGGTCTACATGCACCCGACCCTGGACAACCTGAAGCAGATGATGAACGTGTTCATCTACGACCCGAAGCAGCTGACCGAGGAGATGATCCAGGGCCGCTACGAGAACATGATGCGTCGCCCGGAGCACCTGGAGAACTTCGTCAAGAGCGCGTCGAACCCGGCCAACGTGCTGAGCGACTTCACCGCGCGCCTGCACGAGATCAAGGCCAAGACGCTGGTGGTGTGGGGGCGGGATGACCGCTTCGTGCCGCTGGACCACGGCCTGAAGTTCATCTGGGGCATTCCGGACGCGCACCTGCACGTGTTCAGCCGCTGCGGCCACTGGGCGCAGTGGGAGCACGCCGACGCCTTCAACCGTCTGGTGTTCGATTTCCTGACGCATTGAGCAACGGGCCGGGTGACCTTCCGGGTCACCCGGCTGCCGCCAGGGGCGCGACAGACAGCCCCGGCGCCGGTTCGAGGAGGAACGAGCCGATGAGCAGTCCCGCCAGTGGCAACCCGCGGCCGTTCGCGCCGCGCTACCCGCAGCTCGGCACGGGGCCGGTGCCGGTGACCTCGGCGGTCGACCCGGCGTATTTCGAGCTCGAACGCGAGCGCATCTTTCGCGGCATGTGGATCAACCTGATCCTGCGCGACAGCGAACTGCCCGAGCCGGGCGACTACGTGGTGCGCCATCTCGAAGCGCAGGACGCCACGGTGCTGGTGGTGCGCGGCGACGACGGCCGGCTGCGGGCCTTCCACAACGTGTGCACGCACCGGGGCAACCAGCTGGCCCCGCAGGGCGCCGGTCACTGCGCGGGATTTCAGTGCGGGTTCCACGGCTGGACCTTCGACACGCGCGGCCGGCTGGTTTTCGTCAGCGACGAGCAGCGTTTCCATGCGCTCGACAAGGCCGCGCTGGGCCTGCCGCCGGTGCATCTGGATACCTGGCGCGGGTTCGTGTTCGTGAACCTCGCCCGGCGTCCGGCACAGTCGCTGGAACAGGCCATGAGCGAGTTCAACGCCGACCTGAAGCCGTACCCGTTCGAGCGCATGGTGCTGGCCGGCCGCTACCGCTACACGGTGAACGCCAACTGGAAGGTGACCATGAACGCCTTCCAGGAGTCCTACCACGGCGCCTTCGTGCACAAGCTGTCGGTGGGGCAGTGCATCAGCCCGCAGGACCCGTACCTGGCGGTGCAGCGCATCAAGCTGCAGGAAAACGGCAACCAGTCGATTTCCGTGCACCTGGCGCCGCACGCACCGAGCCCGGCCGAGAAGCTGGCGTTCGACTTCGGCGCCACGTTCACCCAGGGCGGCGATGCCACCACCGCGTTTCCCGGCACCGCCCAGCACGAGGTGCGCGACTGGGGCTTCGACCTGAACATCATCTTCCCGTACTCGCGCATCAATGTCGGCGCCGGCTGGTATTACGTGGACGCCTTCTGGCCGGTGGCGCACGACCGGACCGTCTACGAGCTGGCCTACTACTTCCC
>DQBD01000117.1:7039-7369 GCA_003526065.1 Gammaproteobacteria bacterium
AGATCGTGCTGCGCGACCTGTCGCGCGAGGACCTGGCCACCAACGAGGCCACGCACCGCTCGCTGCGCTCCGGCGCCATCGGGCAGATGGTCCTGTCGGATCAGGAAATCGCCGTGCGCCACCTGTACCACACGGTGGCCGCGCGCTGCGGCCGGGAGCTGGCCGGGTGAGTGCCGCCGGCCTGCCGGCGCCGTTCGGGCATCTGTCGCCGTGGCTGGCGTTTGCGCTGCCCAGCGAGGACGCCCGCATGCGCCGCCGCCTGGCGGCGTCCATGGACGAACTGACCGGCCTGTACCGGGCGCTGGTGGACGAGATGCCGGCCATCGCCGC
>DQBD01000145.1 GCA_003526065.1 Gammaproteobacteria bacterium
GGCCGCCGGTCATGGCCAGGTAGACCTCGGCCAGGATCTGCGCGTCCAGCAGCGCGCCGTGCAGGCTGCGGCCCGAATTGTCGACGCCGTAGCGGCGACACAGCGCGTCCAGGGTGTTGCGCTGGCCGGGGTGCAGATGCCGCGCCAGGGCCAGCGTGTCGAGCACCGAGCACAGGGCATCGATGCTGTGGCCACCGTCCAGGCGCGCCAGCTCGGCGTTCAGGAAACCGACGTCGAAGGCGGCGTTGTGGATCACCAGCTCGGCGCCCCGCACATACTCGACGAACTCCCCGGCCACATCGGCGAAACGCGGCTTGTCGGCCAGGAACTCGTTGCTGATGCCGTGCACTTCGATGGCGCCGGCGTCGATCTCCCGGTCCGGCTGCAGGTAGTGATGGAAGTTGCGCCCGGTCGGCCGCCGGTTGAGCAGTTCCACCGCGCCGATCTCGATGACGCGATGGCCCTCGGCCGCCGAAAGACCGGTGGTTTCGGTATCGAGAACGATCTGCCTCATGCCCGGTGTTCCTGGACCGCGCCAAGCTCGTCGATGCCGCGATTGGCCAGGGCATCGGCGCGCTCGTTCTCGGGGTGACCGGTGTGTCCGCGAACCCAGGACCACTCCGCCTCGTGTGCCGACAGCAGCGTGTCCAGGCGCTCCCACAACTCGCGGTTCTTCACCGGCTTGCCGTCGGCCGTGCGCCAGCCCCGCCGCTTCCAGCCGGCCATCCATTTCGTGATGCCGTGCATCACGTACTGCGAGTCGGTCACGATGTGCAGGCGGCTGGGCCGCTGCAGCACCTCCAGGGCACGGATCACCGCCGTCAGTTCCATGCGGTTGTTGGTGGTGTTCGGCTCGCCACCCCACAGCTCGCGCTCCTGGGCGCCGTAACGCAACAGCGCGCCCCAGCCGCCAGGACCGGGGTTGCCGCGACAGGCGCCGTCGGCATAGATCTCCACCGCGCGGCTCACGCCGCCATCCGACCGGCCGGAACGCGCAGTGGGCGCCGCGCATAGACCGGCTTGCGTTGCCACTGCACGCGCAGCGGACGCACCGCGAACTGGCGCTTGCTGGCAGCCAGGCAGTACACCCCGCCGGCACGCGGCAGCAGGCGCGGACCGATGCGCTCCATCAGCTGGCTGTGGTGCAGTGCCCAACGCCGCTCCAGCGGCAGGCGAAAGAACGCCGTCGTCACGTCCTCCACCTGCATCGGCAGGCACGACAGGGCATGGCGCAGCTCGTTGACCGAACGCAGGTGCTCCGGCCACCAGTCGCGCGGGTGCGGACCGAAGCGCTCGGCCAGGCCACGCAGGCCGCACAGGCTCCATGGATTGAAACCGGCCACCAGCAGGCGGCCGAACGGCATCAGCACCCGTTCGGCCTCGGCCAGCACCGGCGCCGGATCGTCCACCTGCTCGAGCACGTGACGCAGGATCACCACCGCCGCACTGGCACTGGCCACCGGCCATGCCTTGAGGTCGCCGCACAGCGCGGTGCCGGATCCGGGCGCCGGCGCCATGACCACCGACCAGGCACGGCCGCCGACATCGTCCATCGGCAGCGCCGGCCAGGGACCGGGCACCTGCAGGACCAGCCCTTGCAGCCCGCTCGGCAGCAGCCCGAGCAGCAGCTTCCGCTCGGCCTGTGCCAGGGTCGCGGCCAGCGGATCGTGGAGGGACGCATCGGCGGTCATGTGCGCTCGCGCGGGGGCAACCGGTAACTGGGGAAGCTGTGGATTGTATGCAGCGCCGGAACCCCGCCTCAAGCCCGCCGCCGGATTCGTCCGACCGCGCCTTGCATGCCGGGAGCCAGGACCGATAATGCAACGCCCGCCACCGGAAGCCCTACCGTGAGCCTTGCCCCGCTGCGCCTGAAACGCAATGAACACCGCCGCCTGCGCGCCGGTCACCTATGGGTCTTCAGCAACGAGGTGGACACCGCCGCCACCCCGCTGACCGCCTTCACGCCCGGCCAGCTGGTGCGGCTCGAAAGCGACCGCGGCGCACCGCTGGGCACGGCCTACGTCAACCCGCGCTCGCTGATCTGCGCCCGGCTGCTGAGCCGCCGGGTGTTTGACGAGGAGGCGCAGGTACAGGCCCTGCTGGGCCGTCGCCTGGCCGATGCACTGACCCTGCGCGAGCGCCTCCACGACACGCCGCACTACCGCCTGGTCCACGCCGAGGGTGACGGCCTGCCGGGGCTGGTGGTGGACCGCTACGGCGACCAGCTGGTGCTGCAGATCGGCACCGCCGGCATGGAGGCGCTGCGCGAACACGTGCTCGCCGGGCTGCGAAACCTGCTTCAGCCGGCCGGCATCCTGGCCCGCAACGACGGTTTCGGACGTGATCTCGAAGGCCTGCCGCTCGGCCCGCCCGAGGTGCTGCACGGCACGGTGCCGGAATACGGCGAGGTCAGCGAGGGCGGCCTGCGCTTCGCGGTGCCGCTGCACGGCGGCCAGAAATCCGGCTGGTATTTCGACCAGCGCCCCAATCGCCAGCGCCTGCGAACCTACGTCGGCACCGGCCGGGTGCTGGACGTGTTCAGTTACG